>JALWZX010000055.1 GCA_027002375.1 candidate division WWE3 bacterium
AACATTTACAGGTTTAAGTAGTGGTGTTGTTAAGTCAAATGGATCAGGAGTGTTAGGTGTAGGTAATGTAGATTTGACAAGCGAAGTAACAAATACATTACCTGTATCAAATGGCGGTACTGGATTAACTACGTATAATAAAGGCGCAGTATTATATGCATCAGCAAATGATGTATTAAATTCATTAGATATAACAGCAAACGATGGTGATGTATTAAGTGTTGATGCAACTAATGGAATACCAAAATGGACCAGTACAAGTGCATGGGATAAAGATAATAGTGATGATTTAACAACGTCTACAAACTTTGGTGGAGATGTTAGTGGAATATATAATAATTTACAGATAGGAACAGGGGTAGTAGGAGCAACTGAGCTTGCATCAACTGCAGTAACGGCAGGTAGTTATGGAGATGCATCTAATATACCAACATTTACAGTAGATGAGGATGGAAGATTAACGGTAGCAGGAACTGTAAGCGTTGCAGATACATCAGCAACAAATGAAATACAAAACATATGGGAAACAGTAACAGCAGATACTGGATCTACAACAGCAAATACATCAACAGACACACTAACGGTAGCAGGAACAGGGATAGTAACTACATCAATAACAGGAGATACATTAACAATAGATGCTACAGAAACACAACAATTATTTAATACAATAGCAGTAAGTGGTCAAAATGATGTAGTCGCAGATAATACAATGGATACGTTGACCTTAGCAGCAGGTAGTAATATAACACTAACAACAGATAATACGACAGACACAATAACAATAGCTTCAACAAGTGGGAACACATATACGGCAGGAAACGGATTAACATTAAGCGGATCAGAGTTTCAACTTGGTGGAACATTATCAAAGAATACAAACGTAGGATTATCTACATATGATTTATCATATAATACTAATTTGTTGTACTTAAGTAATTCAGGTAACGTCGGTGTTGGTACAGCCACACCAGGGTCGTTATTCACAGTTGGTGCAGATAACTTCACAGTAGATAGTAGTGGAAACGTAGATACAAGTGGAAACTTAACAGCAGATGGAACCATAACATTTACAGGTTTAAGTAGTGGTGTTGTTAAGTCAAATGGATCAGGAGTGTTAGGTGTAGGTAATGTAGATTTGACAAGCGAAGTAACAAATACATTACCTGTATCAAATGGCGGTACTGGATTATCAACAATAACGAGCCATGCTCTAGTGGTGGGTAATGGTACCTCTGCATTGACTATATTAGGCAGTGGAACATCAGGCCAAATATTAAAAACCGGCGGTAGTGGGGCCGATCCTTCATGGATAAACGCCGGTACTATTGTAACAGCTGGTAACGACATTACAGTTACAGATAACACAAGTAGTGCTGAGGTTTCACTTGAAGATGATATTGATATCACAAACATAACGGCATCGTCTGGTGGCCTCAACCTGTACGGTGATTCTGATTCCGATTCAGATGGTATTGGTGAGACTTTAGGTCTTTATATCGGCATAAACGGTTATGTAAATGTCGGGGGTGGAACTTCCCCACAAGCAGAGCTTCAAGTAGGTAATACCGCAAACCTCAATGCGTCGCTAGATGGTATAGATGATGTTTACATAGCTGACGACTTGGAAGTTGATGGGGAAATTTACCTTAACAACGAAGCCTTATATGTATCTATGTTAGGCGATCGTAATTATAGTAATGAAAATTATGTAACAGATTCAGAAACGTTTACAGATTCTATAGACGCTTTAGATACACAAGTGGATACAAACACAACAGATATTTCCAACTTACAAAATGGACAGGCTGGATTGTGGCACATTACTGGTTCAGTAGTGCATCCAGGTGTAGACACAAATGATGTTGCAATAGGTGGTTCAGATACCACAGCGCCATTTTTTGTTGATGAAAGTGCTGGTAGATTGACGTTAAATACCAATGGTAGCGGTGGTGGTTTAGTATTAGGTAGTGATACACAGTTATATAGGGATACTGCTAACGTATTAAGAACATCTGATAGTCTAACAGTTGACAGTAATCTTTCTGTTGGTGGAAATATAACACTTGGTAATGCATCTGGTGATTCTGTTACATCAAATGCAGCATCGTGGACATTCGCAAATGATACAGCCATAACGTTATCAGGTGGTGTAAATGGGTTGAATTTTGATTCAGATACATTATCTATCGATGCTGCAAACAATAGGGTAGGAATTGGAACTAGCGCACCTACAGAGAAGTTACAGGTAAGTTCAGGAAGTATTTATACATCAAACGGAACATATGGATCAAATAGTGGTAGTATCACACATATAATTAAGCCTGTAGGGGCAACATACAGTGGATCTGGTTCGCAAACTGGTGCTATTAAAATAACACTTCCACAATTATATACAAATACAATGATGAAGATGACAGTAGAGATATACGATTATTCTTCTGACGAGTCAATTACATTGAAGCTTGGCGGATATAATTATTCTGGTACGCCAACTTGGTCAAATACATTTGCGCAAATCATATCTGGTAAAGTAAATCGAAACTTCACTGTAAGATTTGGTGACGATGGAACCAACGCTTTAATTTGGATAGGTGAAACAGATTCTACATGGAATTATCTAAAAGTTGCTGTAACAGATTTTATGGCCACACACAGTAATAATTCTTTTGACAACTGGGATGATGGTTGGTCAATAACACTGGCGAGTGCATTCGACACTATTAAAACTACAGAAACTAATAACATGATTAGCCCTTGGCTTGCAGATTCATCAGGTAATATAACAGATGTTTTAACAGGCAACGTTGGTATAGACGGTAATTTATATGACATTTCAAATACAACGTTGACGATTGATGATGATATAGGGGTTTCCGGTGGTGATATAACGGGAGCTAATGGTGAATATATTGATATTGGTGAAGATGCTAATGGCGATATAAGGTTTCACACAGACTCAGATTCTACCGACTACATTAGTTTTGATTTAGACACAAACTCATACCCTGAAATACGAGGTGTGCTTAATGGTAGCAATACTATGGTGGAATTTCCAACAGGTATGTATGTAACAGGAAGTAGCTTATATTCAGGTGTTGCTGCAAGGTTAAGATCTGGTGTTTACGATGATATAGATGATTTACATATGAATGCTGTAAACAGTATGTATTTCAACATTGATTACAACAATGATGATGCAGATACACGTAATTTTGTTTGGGCCAAAGATGCAAGTGGAACCTCTGGTACTGAACTTATGCGATTAACAGAAGCTGGTGGTTTAGCATTAGGAACGACAGCGCTAGATTCAGGAGTGCAGTTGCAAGTATCTGGTGGCGATATAAAAACTGATAACCAATTGATATCATCTATAGCAAGTGGCACAGCACCGTTGATTGTTGCATCAAATACGAAGGTTTCGAACCTGAATGTAGATCTTTTAGATGGGCTTAGTGAAAGTTCATTTTTTAGGCTAGATCAGAATGAAACAGTGACTGGTATACCAGTATTTAATGGGGGTACGAGTGGCAGTACTGCGCCATTTACAGTAGATTCAACCGATGTGGTTACAAATTTAAATGCAGATTTACTTGATGGTTATCATGCCTCACATTTTCAGACAGCGGGTACGTACGACAATTATTCTTCATGGACTGCACAAGATGGTGATACAACTACCTATACAATTACTTCTGGTGATACTTTAACATTTAAAGAGGGGTCGGGCATAGATGTTAATTTTACGGCCGATGATGAGCTGACAATATCAGCTACCAGTTCAGCTGGTCCGTGGACACTTTCAAGTACTAACTTGTATCCAGATAGTACTACGTATAATTTGGCATTAGGTAAAACGACTGCGTCTGAAAAACTAGATGTATCAGGGAACATAACATTAAGTGGAATTATTAAAGGTGATTCTACGGATTCATTAAAATTACAAGCAGGAGGTACTGGTACAGGTTCCACTGGAACGGCCTCAATATATTTCTTAAATTCAAGCGGAACTACAAAGGGTAGATTAGATACAACAGGAATTACTACGGCGATGGATGCATATTGTAATGATAGTGGTAACTCTGGTGGAACAACTGGTAATTGTAATCAAACTCAACAAAAAATTAACGTGAATTATTGGGTTGAATCATTTACGGCAGGTGCGACCGGTGACGTTATGTCAGTAACATTTCACCTTCGAAGAGATTCTGGTGCAACTGGTACAATAAAAGCATATGTTTTTAGAATGAATGGTGGTTTACCTGGCGAAGAGTTAGCTAATTCAGACACCAATACTGTAGATATAACGACTCTAACCTCATCGTCTGGTTATACAACAGTTAGTATTCAATTTCCATCTGGGCATAGGGCACATGTTAATGAAGGTGACGATTATGCAATTGGGCTACATACCACAATGACAAGTGGTGATATATATACGGCTTATACCTATGATAATCATTATAGTGATGGTCAAGAGTTTAACAAAACTGATAGCGGTACGTGGAATGGGGCAGGTACGGATTATGATATGTGGTTCCAAGCTTATGTTGGTTCTAGCACAGGCTATGGTACATTGCATATAGCTAGGGTTGATACTGCAAACGCTGATCTTGCTGAAAATTATCCGTCTACACAAGATTTAATGGCAGGTGAAATTGTTGCTGTAGACTCCTTAAATAGTGGTCATATCAAAAGAACGAATAAGTCTTATCAAAGTGATGCGATAGGGGTGATCTCAACTGCTCCTGGGTTAGTCTTGGGTAGCCCTGATGACGATAATCTAAATCAGTATCCGGTTGCGCTGGCCGGTAGAGTTCCTGTTAAGGTAAGTAACGAGAATGGTGATATACATGTTGGTGATTATATAACCACAAGTTCTGTGCCAGGTGTTGGTATGAAAGCTACTCAAACTGGTTACATTGTTGGTCGAGCTCTTGGTTCTTTTGTATCTGATGGTAGTACTGAAATGGGTATGATACCTGTTTTTGTCAAACCCGGGTGGTATTTTGAAGAATACGATAACGTTGTAACTACGAATGATCTGCAAAACGATGTGCTTAAACTTTCAGATCAGGTTGATTTGGTAGAACAAACATTAAGTGACAAACTAAATGCGATTTCCACTAAAAATTTTGATGTGGAATTTGCAGATTCATCTAATTCCGTAGTTAATACCTATGCTGGCACGGAAGATGTTAATGTAGGTGATGTAGTTGTTATAGACGACAATAAAGTCAATAGTGCTGATGATGAATCTGAAGATAATTTAGTTTCAAAGAACATTTTAACGCGAGCTAGTGAAGAAAATGATAGGTTTGTTGGTATAGTAACCGATGCAGATGAAAACAAGGTTTTAGGTGCAACCGATGCTAACACAGAGGTTTGTAAGATGGTAAATGAGCTTGGAGAAGAAGAAACTAGACAGAAATTAATTGACGAGGCTGTTGACCAAATGAATCAAGATGTTGGTTCGAATGATTCTGTAAATAATGGCGATAGTGAAGTGGCGGGTGATAACGAGAATACTGATAGCGATGGAATCGTGACAAGTAATTCTGATACTAACGATGTAAACGATGGGTCGTCTATGAGCACTTCTACAGACGATACAGGTGAGAATTCCACAAATAATTCAGTAGATGATACAGCAGATAATACCGATAATGCTGAGTTAAATGATGAAGATGATTACGATGGAATAATACCGACAGATAACTCTAATGTAGACACAGAGAATGTTGATGCGGGTGTAGGTACAGACAACACAGACACAAACGCAGATGCGGATACAGTGGGCATAGATACAGATACAGACATGGATGATACTAATACGGCCAAAACAGTAGTTTATACAGAAGACGACTTATCTAACGAAGTTTTAGATAATATTGATTCACAGATTGCCGAATGTCGAGGTACAGTAGTGGTTAAAGAATTGAAAGTGGCTCAACAGGGGTATGTGCAGTTGAATGTTGATGAGTCAAATGGGCATGTTAGCGCGGGCGATTTGCTTACGATGTCGATCGAAAATGCGGGTTATGCAACTAAATTAGATTCTGAAGGGTGGGTAATCGCCCGCGCTTTAGAAGATTCTAGCGAATATGTAGATACAATATCAGCATTGGTATTAACGCCGTGGTACAAGTCGCAAACAAATAATAGCTTAACACTGTCAGATAACGATGATGAGAATTCAATAGATCTCAGTGATATAAAAGATGTTGAAATTCCGTCAGATGGAAAACTAACAGTGTTTGGTGACGCTGTATTTACTGGCAACACAACAATAAACGACTTAACGATAAACGGTGTGCTAGAAGCCGGTTTGATAGATATTGACGGTTTAGAGGGCGCTATAACAGTAAATGGTGAGTCGCTTAAGTTACAATGGGGCGACAAAGCTGGCAATATAGATATGTTTAATGGCAAGATAGTCTTTAATGCGCAAGGCGAGATACTTAATACAGAAGGTATTAGTGTGAATAAACAATATCTCGTGAGTGTAGAGTCATCAGACGACGAGGTAAATTCAAATAGTGTTGGCCAAGGCAAGATAGAAAAAGGTAGCAAAGAGGTTATGATTAAAGCTTCATTGGTAAAATCAAATAGCAAAATTTTTGTAACAGCCCGAAGTTTAACGGGTGGGCAAGAATTAATTGTTACAGATATTAATGATGGGGAATTTAAAGTCGAAATAGAAAATCCAGCTGAAAATGATATTAAATTTGATTATTGGATACTCGGTGTGCACGATATGACGAATAATAATGATGAACCAGTAGTTGATTAACGTACCAATGTTATTTACCTACAATTTACAGAATTTGATTTAACTCTAGGGTAAGTTGCATGGTGTTTAACGTTAGTAATGTTATACTACCTACTATGAACATAAGCGATCACAAAGATGGCACAAACGACGCAAGAATTCCACATAAAGATTACATAGAAGAAGTTTTTAATGAACCAGTTAAAAGTGAAGTGTTTTGTGATGGTGCAAAAAAATTTGATTGTCTGGCACGATTTGTTGAAAGCAAATCGAGGGTAGTGAATATAACGGCCATTCGTAATTATGAGCAAATTTGGCTTAAACATATTATCGATTCGTTAATTATTTTAAATATCGATTATATATATGAAAGATTTTCTTATGAGGATTTCAAAGCACTAGATATTGGTACGGGGGGTGGGTTTCCTGGTTTAGCATTGGCCATTGGTAGAAGCTTAATTTTGCAAAACAAGAATGTGGAATTAGATGTGAATAGTGGCTTTTTGCTAGTTGATTCTACAAAAAAGAAAATAGATGCAGTGAATGAAGTGATTAAAGAATGTAATGTTGAAAGGGCGACAGCCCTGTGGAGTAGGGTAGAAGATTTGGGTGAAGATTATTATGAAAAATTTAATTTTATTACAGCAAGGGCTGTCGCCCCATTACCAGAATTAATAGATCTATCTTTTTCATACCTAGCAAAAAATGGTTTGATGGCGTTCTACAAACTCGACGGAACAGATGAACTTGAGAATTCCACCAAAAAAATTAAAAAATTAGGGTTAAAACTTATTAAAAAATACAAATATGAATTAGGTGGAACTAAACGTGTGATCTATGTGTTAAAAAAGGGATAACTATTGTGCGTTCTGCAAAACTTACTCAACTATAGTATAATTTATTCAAATGAAGCCCCTAAAACGGTCTAAAATCAAAAAATTAATGCAAAAATATCAGGCGTCGGTTAGTGATGTTGAATTAGTATTCTTATTACAAAACTTTGAAAATGCAGTAAACGTTGGTCACATGTTCAGAATCGCCGACGCCCTATCTGCCAAAGAATTAATAATAACAGGGCATACTCATTTGCCCGACCAAGTTTTGCCGACCAATTCATCTGAATATGATGCTAGCAAGTTGCAAAAAATGTATTCAAAAGATGTATTAATAACATCAATGGGGCAAGAAAATCGAATGCCTTACCGCTACTTTAGCAGACCAGAAGATGCAGTAAAAACTTTAAAAACAGAAGGCTTCGCAATTATTTCGGTGGAATTAACAGAAAATTCTATTCTATATACAGAACTTAAATATCCAAAAAAAGTATGTTTAGTATTGGGAAACGAAACCAAAGGTGTTTACCCGTCAGTCTTGAGTTCGTCAGACCATATAGTTCATATTCCAATGTATGGAAAGAATTACTCACTTAATGTACATATATCAGGTGCATTAGTTGGGTATGAAGTTAGAAAAATAGGTGAGGATGATTAGTCGATTTGTTTGAAATTTAAAAAGATTTCAAATTTATTTTTTGACTAATCATCCTCTAGTAGCCCAGGTCTTCCTTACACCGAGTGGTGCAGGATTTTTTTATCGCCTCCTTATCAGGGGGCGAGACTAGGGCTACTAATATTAAAGTTAGGGCGACAGTTAATGCCACTACTACTAAGGATAATGAGATTACCCCTAGAATTGTGGTAGCAATTAGCCCCCACTTCAATATTTTTTTCTGTCGCGATTTATAATCTGCGACAGCTGCATTCCACCGTTTATTAAAACAAGTGGCGATGCATTTTGCCAAAGCTGCCTTTCGCTCAGCTTCGGCTTTTTCGTTTTGGTACCTTATGAAAAGTACCAAAACTACTACTGCTATTAATAGCAGTAATATAATTCCCCATTCCATGATTACCTCCTTATGGAGCGGGGGTGATTCTGTTCCGAATAAACGAACAGATATCTAGTTTTCATATTTGGCATGCATACCAAATATCTGTTCGCTTTAGAAACAAAATCCATTTAGCACTTTAGACGTATCGCTTATTTAACATAGAGCTTTTCTATTTAAATGTGCAAATAGGGCAGTATCCATTCATTAGTGCTGTAACGATTATAGGCCTATTAGAGTGCGGTGTCTACAAGTAACTCATAGTCTTCGTTAATGCGTAAGGGTTTACGTTAAATGTATTATTAGGATTGCTGTTCTTGCACTGTTGATAAGTTAATCGCTGGTTTCACTCATAAATTCCAAAACAGTCTTAGTATAATTTATAGGATCACCTGTAGTTTTCCAATCACCCGATATTGGCTTAACTAACACCTTGTGCTTTTTAGCCATTCTATGAATTGCATCAACTGCCCAAAGTTCCCCATCTTTACCTAAATTATCATCAGCAACATATAAGTAATCAAAGATCTTTTGAGTTAACAAATATCTGCCAAAACTTAAAAGAGTAGAGGGTGCCTTTTCAGGTTCTGGTTTTTCTATTATATAATCTAGAATATTATCAGAATCTTCTTTTAGCTTAATTACACCGAATTTGGTTACATCCGCATCTGGTACGTCTTTTGCGGCTATTACACCTGCAATATCATCGGGTGAATTGTAATATTCATCTACAACTTCTTTACACGCCGAATTTCCAAATACAACATCATCAGTATAAACATATAAAAATACTTCATCTTTGTTTAAGTAAGGCTTCGCGGAAAGCAGTGGTGTACCATTGCCGTATGGTAAATTTTTACCTTGAGTAATGACGATAATGTTCGGCAAATTAAATACTTCAGCTACTTTTCGAAATCGCTCTTCTTTACCCTGTTTCTCTAATTGTTTGTAAATATGCTGAGCTGTATTGTGAAAGTAATCTTCATAAATTGGTTTTCCTTCTTCTGTTGCTACAATAATTATCTCAGTAATACCAGCTTTTACACATTCTTCAATTATATGATGTGTTATTGGTTTGTCGCCTATTGGTAACATTGATTTTGGTAATGTTTTTGTTATTGGTAAAAATCTTGTTGCATAACCTGCATCTGCAAGTACAGCTTTTCTAATTTGTGGTTTTGGTTGAGCTTGTTGATTATTAGTCATCGTGTTTCATTTTGTATTTTTGTTAGGGGGAAGTCAAGTGGTGTGTTTAGTTGTTTAAGTTTGTGCTCTATATCTTCTTTGTTGCTACTTGTATTAAGACATTTGTACACAATCTAAAAGTGCATATCTTTCATTGGTTTGTTGATTATCTAGCAATGATGTCTGAATAATCCTCAGGTGGAAATAATGCTTTGTTGGTTTGCTCACTATATTGTGAGTGATCGTAAAGAGATTTAAGTACAGCAAAATCTTTTTGCGCATCACGTTCATATTCGCTTGCTAATTGTACAACAGGTCTAATTACATCTGTTATAACGTGTAAATCGTCTGTAGTTACAGGATGTTCAATTTCTTTTCCGTCTCGTGTTGTTTCCAGTATGCATGCATGCGGATACCTATCGGGATAGTAGTTTGTGTCAATTTCAAACTTATAAGTTGATCCTTCATGTGTAACTTCGGTTCCAAAGTCATTTGCCCATCTTTGATATCTGCGTGGTGGTACATCGAATGATATAAGATAACCAAGTCCTGTGCCGTTATTGGATACAGTAAGATGAAAGTCTTCTGGTATTTTCTTGTCTCTCTTCAGAGTGACTTGGGCTTTTCTTAACAATACCTGATGTTCCTTTGTTAGGGAAAAGGATGCTAATTCTGATATTATTGCTCCGGTATCATTGACAAGCTTTTCTAAGGTATCGGCATGTCCTCTTTTATTCTTTTTTGCTGACTCAAGATCTAGCAAGATGTATGGACGTGGTGTTTGTTCGCTGGTAGGCGAGTCTTTGTCAGCTTCTACTGGAAATTTTGCCTGTGCCGGAATTGCCAAAGATCTTTTGCCGTATTTATCTTTGTAAAACATAGACTTTGCTAAAACTGTTCTTTCTGGGAGGAATTCAGTGCGCTCAGAATGCACAATGAATTTTAAGAGGGTATGTGGATTAAAACCTAAGTTTGTCAAACGATCAGTAACTTCAGATGCTACAATCATAGCTGACGTTTCAGGAGTAGCTGGGGCTGTCTGGTCCTCAAAATCTTCTTGTGATAAACCCATAATAGACATATTATAACCGCAACCATCCCATAGTCAAGTTGTTGCTACATTATAGTTATGCTTTGACATGTGCTTGGTAACGGTTGATGCGCAGTGTATGTGTAAGGATTATCCTGGTTAATTATAATTTTGTATTTTTGTTAGGGGGAAGTTAAGAGGTGGGTTGAATTGCCAAGCTTTGTTATAATCAAATTATGCCAACAATAAAATCAGGAAATCTAAACAAGAAAGTAGGTGAACATCAAGAAACAAAGGGTTGGATAATCGGGCATTTTATGAATTCCCAACCATTTTTTAAAACTGATGATTTCGAAGTTAAATGGTCGGTTCATTCAAAAGGTGATGTTAAGCAAGGTGCTATTGCGAAAAGTAGTGCTAAAACTCTTGTGATTTTGATTAAAGGTAAAATTTCTATTAAGTTTTCAGAATTAAACAAGAAAGTTTTGTTAACTAAAGTGGGTGATTATGTTGCTTATGATGCGTATGAGGTTTTGCACAGTTCCGAGTCTTTAGAGGATACTACTATTTTGGTTGTTAGGTGGCCGTCAAAGAGGTAAATGGTTTATAATTCTATTTATGACAGAACATTTAGGAAATAATTTTGATGGTGATGTTTTTTCTATGTTCTATCCTGTAACACACGTTGATATTCATGGGTATGGGTATGAAGTTGAGGATGAGTACATACGTGTATTAGAGATGATTAATGATGCATTGGCGTTATCGGTTACGTTGGGAACTAGAGCCGAAAGACTTGTTGATTCAATTGATAGAGGATTGTCTCAATTGGAACTGACCGCTGTGTTAGGTGACGGTGACTTTTCTAGCAGTCCTATTCTTGCTGAGATATGGGGTATATCTCAGCAAAATGATTCTTTGCCAACTGCAGTATCATTTAATCCGTATGTTTTAAGATTAAATATTGGTCGTAATGAAGAAATAAGGCGCGGAAAATTCATTGGGATCAAGCCAGATTTATATGGAAAAAATGATACGGAGCCTCTTTTGCAGTTTTTTCATCTCACAATACATAGATGTTTAAAAACGATGGTTAGATTATATTTTTGTTTTGATAACAAAGAATTTGATGCTTATTTCGCCAGTGTCGGATCTAGATTCTCTTTAACTGGTCTTGATATTAATGATGAGAGTCAGGATGTTATAAATGGCGACCCTTATAGCGCTATTTTGAATGGTTTGAATACCTTTCTAGAGTTGTACAAGAGTAGCGTTGTGTTGCTTCAGAGAAAAACGATTGTTGGTTAGTGTTAAACTTTCATCTGCAATGTGTTCTGCAGGCGAATCCAGTTTATATAAGGTGCATGTTTAATTCAGTATTTTACAATCACTAAAGTGAGCCTAAAGCAGCGAAAGCTATAAGCTGTAATGTAACGATTTATTTACAGAGATAAAAGTAGTATACTTTCTACAAAATAGTTTGCACAAATATGAAATTACCAAAATATCACGAAACGTTTATACCGATATTAGAAGTACTAAATGCTGAAGAGTATTTACATCATAAGGAGCTGAGAATTCGTGTCCGTGATAGATATTATTCTGATTTACCACAGGATTTATTGAACAAAAAAACAAGTACAGGAGCAAATGTTCTTCTTGATCGTATCGGTTGGGGAAAATCATATTTGAAGATGGGTAAATTCGTAGACTATCCAAAACGTGGAATGGTACAAATTACTGAAAAAGGGAAACAAACTTTGAGAACTAGGAAACTAACTCTACAAGATTTACAAAATGACCCAGATTTTACCGCTTACCGTGAGGCTCAGAAAAACAAGAAAGAAAATGAAGCGGAAGAAGTATCTATCGAAAACGATTCTCCTCAGGATTTAATCGATTCAGGATTTTCTGCGATTGAAACTCAAGTTAAGACAGATCTTTTAGAAAAATTAAGAGGTATTGATCCATATTATTTTGAGAAAGTAATTCTACTTCTTCTGAAGAAGATGGGGTACGGAGATCTTATTGAAACATCAAAATCCGGTGATGGTGGTGTAGATGGAATTATCAATGAGGACAAACTTGGACTTGAAAAAATCTACATTCAAGCCAAGCGTTACAACGAAAATAAGGTTCGCGAGAGAGAAATTCGTGATTTTATTGGGGCGATGAGTGGAGACACTAGCAAAGGGGTTTTTGTAACTACTTCAGTTTTTGATGATTCTGCTATTAAAAAGGCGCACGAAGCTCATCACACAATAATCCTTATCAATGGAAATAAACTTGTAGATTTAATGTATCAATATGGAGTTGGTGTACAAGTAAGTGATGTTTACGAAATTAAAGAGGTCGATGAAGACTTTTTTGAATAAAATTGTTTTTATTATCGCCAAACTTAAAACTACGCACTTTAGTGCGTGGATGGAGTTAGTCAACAATAGTAATTGGCGATAAGAAACCACTGGCTTTAGCCCGTGGTGTTTCGTTTATAAATTTTAAGTATGAGAAAAGGGAAGTATTATCCACCAAAACACGCAACAGGGCAGTTCCATTGTCCTCATTGTGGTGTTTATGCAGAACAAATTTGGGCAAATGTTGAAGCTAGTGCAAACTGGCAACGTTCATTTTTGGTCACCTAGAAGTTTAGAAAGCGTTGGAATAACAACATTCTTATTTTTAGTTTTTTGAATCGAACTTTTCCCGTTTAAATGTTTAAATTTCCGCTTGCAATCGGTGAAATCTTTAAATCTACGTCTAACTATGAGTGCATTTATCCATAGATCTGCATGTTTGAATGAATCAAATCCTCGCATTGCTCTTAAACGAGACTCGAAATGTGAATTAAAACTTTCGATTAAGTTGTTTGTGTTTGGAGTACCTTTAACATTTAAATACCCTAACAACACATTCCTACGTTTATATATATCTACAAGAATGGATACATAGATTTGATTATGATTAAAGTCATTTAAGATGTTTTTAGAATAACGATTAAAATCATCTAAAGATCTTTTAAAAGAGAATAGTTCGTTAATTCTACTCATGAATTCTTTGTGAATTTCGTTCGATCTGACCTGTAAGATGCGTCTTATATTTTCCTTATAGTGATTGTGGCATAGTTGAAAATGTGCATTAGGGTATACATAATTACAAGCTAACCGACACTAACATTCTTAATGGATAATTCATAAGCT
>JALWZX010000056.1 GCA_027002375.1 candidate division WWE3 bacterium
CCATGATAACAACCACTTTCCCCTACCTAACTATTTTAATCTTTATAGCCTCTCTTCTTGTATATGTAGAAAACAAAAGTAAAGCCAAGTTCTTTGAGTACTTACCTGCCATAGTTATTTTATACTTTAGCGTTATGACACTCTCTACTTTAGAAATTTGGACAAAAACAGATGAAATAAACTCTGCATACAAATCCTTTAAATCAAACCTTTTACCAGCTATGATATTTTTAATGTTGCTACAAAGTGACATACGAAAAATATTGAAATTGGGTAAAAAAATCTTACTTACTTTTTTCTTAGCATCACTGAGTATCTCTTTAGGTTTTATTGTCATGTTTAGCATCATGAATGGCTTTTTTGAAGAGGGAGCATGGAGAGCATTTGGTGCATTAAGTGGTTCATGGATGGGTGGTACAGGAAACATGATAGCCATTCAGTCAGCACTAGAACTTCCCGACTCTAAAATGGGTTATGTTCTACTTATAGACTCCATAGACTATGCCATTTGGGTGATGATACTCTTAGCCCTAGTTCCCTTTGCAAAACGATTTAACAAATGGACAAAAGCAGATGGAGATATATTGGAAAAACTTAGTTCTACTCTAAATAGTAAAAATGAGAAAAAAATCATAACTTTCCCTTCTCTATTTATGCTACTGGGTTTAGCCCTTATGGTCTCTGTAGTAGCCCAACAAATGGCCCCTCTACTCCCCACCACAAGCTTTTTAACCAACACCACATGGATAGTCATTTTAGCTACCTTAGCAGGTATAGGTTTTGGTATGACGCCACTTAGCAAAGAAGCATCTGCTGAACCACTAGCAAATATAATGCTCTACCTCATAGTTGCTCTCATTGCTTCACGTGCAAACTTTACCGAGCTTACCCAAGCTCCTCTTTACATTATGGCTGGGTTTATAATTATTGTTATTCATGCTTTTATTATGGTTATATTTGCCAAAATATTTAAGTTGGACTTGTTCTCTTTAGGTGTGGCATCTTTAGCCAATATCGGAGGGGTTGCATCGGCACCTATTTTGGCTGGAGCTTACCATAAGGCACTCATTCCCATTGGTATTCTTATGGCGATGATGGGGTATATTATAGGGACATTTATGGGATTAGGTGTTTCTAAAATTTTAGAGATTATTGCCACGTAGGTTCGCTAGACCCTAAGAAAATTAATTATTTTTAGATTTTAAATGAAGAATTAAGGATAATAGCAATAGAAAAGTAGTCGATAAATATATACCAAAATGATTTATGTCCCAAAATGTACTACCGTATCTAACGTCAGTATTAGTAATCGGCCAAATTCCGCCAACTAAAATGTTATTCATTTTGTACAGAAAAACTTGAACAAGCCAAAAGCTAAAAATTAAAAAATACGTAATGTTTATAACTTTCAAGATTTGTAGTACACCAAATTTCTCTACAATTTGTTTTATTGCTGGATATGAAAATACTATAGCTGTAGTAAATGCAATTAGTCTTATTGAATGAAGGTATGATTGTGTATTTATCAAACTTATAATCTGAAAACCTAATATGAGTAATAAAAATATAAATACAACATCGTTCATAGTCTTTTTGAAATGTAAAACTAATGTTGCGATCCCTAATACGGCTAAAAACATTAAAACAAATTTAGACAAAACCAAGTCGGGGTCATAAATTGAAAACATTTCTTTATGAGTAAGTGGAATAGCAATTAGTAGACCATAAAAAACATATGATGCTGTTTTAGTTATTTTAATATCTATACTACGAAAATTATATTTCATTTTATAGTAGCAACTACACCAAACACGAATAATACATTATTGTGACGTTCTATACTGAATTCCTTTTAAATCATTGATTTCTTTTTCTGACATTGGATAACCATACTCTTTCTTTTTCTCAGCAATTTGGTCTACTTGGTTATACAGCTCGTTCAACCTATTTATTTCTTCTTGCGACGCCTCACCTTTGGATATTGCTCTCTTAATGTCTTTAATTTGTCTGACAATCTCGTCTAACTGTTTATCTAGTATAGCAATTCTTGATAAAGATTTAGCTAGAACCCAACCACCTGCAGATCCTTTAACTTTGAGATCAATAGGGGTTCCTTTTGAAGTATAAGTTTCATCTAAATCATAATACATACCATCGGGTAGTAAAAATACAACACTTTCATCTGGCTGTGCGTTATCAATTTTATCTGTAATATATTCTTTGTTTTTTGCTTTTTTGATATCATGCTCACTATAAAACAGTAATGCAGGTGAAGCATCTCTTATGTAATAGAGCTTTTTGTCTGGATACTGATCTTTAGGATACAACTCATTATTTATTAAAATTAATGCTACTTTATCTTTATTTGGATCCCTAACCCAGATCTTATTTCTGCTTATTATGATATACAAAATTGATGAGAACAATAATACAAATATTGCAACTACTCTAAGTATCTTATAATCAATTTGTGCTTCTTTTTTAAGAATTATATTTGTAGAAACTAATAACCTATCTAAAAATCTAGCAGATATCAATGCAGCAAATGGATAAATAGGCATTATGTACCATTGCAATTTATCTTTCGATATAGAGAAAAATACAAAAATAATAATGGTAGATATAATTAATAACGTATATTGTCTAATGTTTTTCTTATCAAAAAATGGCACCAAAAGAATTCCCATAATAAATGGAATTACCCAAATACGCATTGATGTCTTTATAACCTTAATAAACCACCAAACTGGTTGTTCATGCCCCATGCCTTCTAAGCCTCTGCTAAGAATATGTTCAAACAGATAATCGTTTAAAAATTCACCACCATGTACAACCGACATATATAAATGCCATGGTAAAGCAACAATTAAAACTGTTAATAATACATATAATAACTTGATATAAGGCACTTTTTTACTTGTAAATGCTACTAGGTATGCTGAGTAAAAAAACATTATTGATAGTGGAAGTAACCCAACAATAGCTTTAGTCATAACTGCAAGACCCACAGAAGTGCCTGATAATAATAAATATGTAGAAACAGACAAGTCTTTTTTATTTTCGTTAGCTTTAGTGTTGTATTTTTCTATTGCTATATAAAAGAAATACAAAGATAAAGTAATAAAAAATGTTAATGTGACATCTAACATTCCGTTTCTTGCATAGTATAGGTATTGCGTTGTAGATAGTAAAATTAAGGCTGCGAATATGCCAGTTAATTTATTGTATAATTTCTCACCAAATTTATACGCTAATATTATTCCTAAGAATCCGAAAACAGCTGATGTTATTCTAGTTGCAAATGCGGTGAACCCAAATATCTTATACATTATTGCAGTTGACCACATATATAATGGAGGTTTTTCAAACCAAGATTCATTTAAACTTTTCCAATGTAAATTTAGCCAATCACCATGTTCAACAATGTTTCTAGCAACTTTCGCGTATATCGCTTCATCCCAATCAACTAATGTATTAGTACCCAACTTTAAAAATATGAAAAAGATAGCTGGCGGAACTATAATCAGATACGGCGTAATTGGTTTATCGTACCACCATTTTAAAACCCTAACTAAGCTAAATTTATCTTTAAGAACAATAAATGTATACCCAATCGTTAAAAATATGAAAAACCAATAGAATTCCATATTATAAGAATAGAAAAGACCTGATACGAATACAGAGAATAAACTACTCACTAACCCAACACCAAGATATTTATAGAATTTATCTTTTGAAAAATTAATTGCGAAAATAACAGAACCTACTAGCAAAATAGCAAACAAAACATATGTAATTATGCCAACAGAGCCTGTTTCAGCCATCGACTCACCCCATATGCTATGTGGCGGAACTCGTACCTCTTCTAGCTTAGGCTCCCTAGCAAAGTAATCATGCGCAGTGTCAGTTTCGCGAAACGCATTATTAAAATTTCCGTATCCTGCACCTGTTGGTAAATTATTTACATATACTTCAGTGGCGCCTTCTAATAACATTACATGAGTATCTGTAGAATCTAGCCTGTAATGCATATAATCTTTGAATTCTTGAACAACATTTATATGTTTATAAAAAACGAAACTAGATAAGAGTACCAAAACTGACACGCTTGAAATTATTACAAATATTAGTGGTCGTTTTAATTTTAATAGGTAATAAACTAATAAACTAAATGCCATTCCAATCAATAAGCCAAACCAAGCGCTTCTTGATTGTGTCATAAACAGCAAAAATAACGACGAAATCGTATAAAGTAATGCTAAAAATTTATATAGTTGTTTTTTATACGCAAAAATTAATGCAAAAGATAAGGGTATTAGAGTAATCAAAAATCCACCGAAATGATTTACATCCCAAAAAGTCGCACCCAGCCTAGGTAAACTATTTGGATTCACCCAAATTCCACCAATTTTTGTATTACAACAATAATTTAAGATAAGTTGAACATATGCAAATATAGATGCTAAAAGCCCAATTCCCAAATATACATATAGAATTTTTAAATACCATTTTTCGCCTAATTTTACTAATGAGTACCTATAAATTAGGTATATAGACAATACAAAAGAGTAAAATGCAAAAAGTCCTAAACTATACGGCAAATTTTCACTTTTATATAATGTTATGCCTCGAACTAGCCATAATATTGCTAATAATACAAAGAAATAATCGTGTAATAGAACTTCTTTAACTCTATTTCTGCACGTTTTTTTATCAACCTTTACACGCCACTTTATAAATTTATAAATCACCGCTATCGTAATACCAATTGCAACAATTCTTATCGGCAATAAATCCCAATAACCAAGACTAAAAATCTCTTTATGCATTAGTGGAATTAAAGCAATATACAAATAAAACCCATATTCTAATTTGTAATAGGTTACAGCAAAACTTAATATCAAAAGTGCTATAGCCACAAATATTAAAAAATTAATCATCTGTCTTATTTTGCATCAAATCATTATATACTGCAATTGTTTGTTTAGCGGTATTTTGCCAGGTATATAAGTCTCTAAATTCATTTAAATATTCGTTATTTTTGTTGGAATTCACAGGTTGATCTAGCACGCTAGCAATCGCATCTTTTATGCTTTTTACATCGGCGACGTCGCAATATCTCGCATAATCTTTCAAGTATTCTTTGATTCTGTCACCAGATGCAACAACATGCATACCAGACAACGCAGCCTCTAGGGAAACAAGCCCAAGTGTCTCAAACCAACTAGTCTGAACATAAACATTATTATTTCTATTTATTTTATTTTTTTTCTGTGAATTGAGCTTTTTATCCGCGCCACCTCGTGACGTCGTAATGTGTTGACTGCTAAAATTTGTCGAGCCTGGGTTTGAGTTACTAGCCATTGCTGAAGCTACAAACTTTTGTGATTGTCGTCCTAGATAAAATATGTCATCATATTTCTTCACTAAATTATCAAATCTAAAAAGATATTCTGGAGACAATTTATTTTTTCCACCAATAAATACTAAAATTAAATTACTAATCCTATGATCATCAGACGAATTTTTGAGTTCCCTAAAGGCTTTTATTAAATTAATTTGATTCTTTCTCGGCTCGATACGACCAACGTTTAGCACCAAACCATGCTCGCCAGTACTAACGTCGTAATGTGTAGACATGTAACCCCTAAACTCGGAATCATCTACAAATCCAAACAAATCTACATTTACCCCAGAAACAACCTTTTTATAGTTAAAATCGCTTACATTAAAATCCTCTTTTATGCTTTCATACTCTGCATCCGTTTGCGTTATTATCATATCTGCCATATTAATAATTTCTCTTTGCTGATTTCTTATTCCCTTTTTTAGTTGCAACATAGTCGGTTTGAACTTATCAAATTTCATAAAAACTGTACTTTTCGCAACATTTTTAAGCATATCAAGATGTTCTTGCTTACGAACAATTAAATTCGTTAATCTACGATAATCATATCTACAAAACTTCTCAAATCTTTCTAAATCTTTATAAGAATGATGAATTGCATTAACTACAAGTAACTTCTTGTGCTTTTTCGCCCACTGTGCTTGAGCATACGTCTCTGGAATCCAATCGATGTTAAATAAATTTACAATATCGTAGTTGTTAATATTAGGCTCTTCAACTTTTGTGGAAATATCAACTTTAACATTAGTGTAAAGTTCCTCTATATATTTCTTTGTGTATTCAATTTGTACAGTATCACCCCCGCGCTTGGTAAAAAGATCAGTTCTGCTTTGAAATAGTATTTTCATATAAATGAATCTTACCAAATGTGATTATTACTGCAATTACAGGTTTAGGCGTATAAATTTTTGTAATTCTCACAAAACTTTTTCATAGAAAACTTCTGGGCTTGCCTTATAGCATTTGCAGACAATTGGTTTCGTAAATCACTGTCACTAATTAAATCAACCATTTTAGATTTCCACATATTAACATCATCAGGCTTTGCATATAAAACAGCATCGCCACCTACATCATGTAATACTGGTATGTCTGAAACAATTGACGGCAAGCCCATTTTCATTGCTTCTATCAACACAATGCCAAAACCTTCTGCGTAAGATGCAAATGTAAATACATCAAAACTTGAATAAAGTGGAATTTTATCTTCTTCTTCAAATCGACCGGTTACAATAACCGAATCAACCAAATCATATTTTTTTATTAAATTTTCTATTTCTTTTTCTAGTTTACCACCACCTGCGAATAATAATTTGGAATTCTTAATTTTTTCTATAACATCTCTACTCAAATTCTTTATGTCGTGACCATTGTTGACTAAATTTTTAAATTTTTTAAATGCTATTAAAAGATATTTATGCCCCTTCTCTTCTGTTAGTCTTGCTACATAGCCAAAGACGAAATCGGCTTCGCCCATTTTATATTTCTTTCGAATTTTTTTTCTACCATCTTGATCAAATTTAAATTTATCAAGCACAACCCCATTAGGTATTACTACAATCTTTTTAGAAAAAACATGTTCCTTATTAACTCTAGTTTCTCTTATAGATTCTGTTAGTGCTAAAACATGTGTAGAAAACATGTTGGCAACAATCCAATTTACAACTAAATTAACACTCTGCGCAAAAAACTTTTTTAACTCTGAATGCTTCCACTCTACAAATGGCGTGTGTACGTGATATATTCTCTTGGGAACTCTTGCCCAAAATGCCCCAAATGTTGAAAGTGCTCCAGCTTTTAACTCATGCCCATGCACAACTTTTATATTATTGTTTTTGCAGTATTTATAAACTTTATATGAATATAAAAGGTCAAATTCGGCTCTAGGGCTTAAATTAACATGTTCTACAGCTCCAGCCTTGAGATACTCATCAACTAATGGTCCATTTGGAGTCATTACATGTATATCGTAGTACTTCGATTCACACTCTATAATATCAAGTATTTGTTTCTCAACACCACCATATTCTGCAGATTGAAAACACATTAATATTCGTTTTTTGTTTATATTTTTGTTATTTTCTTTGTTCATATTTAATTAACTGTTAATCTTCAAAAACTTCACTTAATCACCATCAATATACTCATCTATTACCTTTAACTGCTTAGCAACTTTACCATTATAACTATTTTGTCTAGCCAACGCTTTTCTTTTCTTGATTCTTTCGGAGGAATCTTCGTCTAATGCTTTCTTAATATTTTCTATAAATTCCTCATCATTTTTTGATACATAACCATCTACATCATAATCAAAATAAGCAGGCATATTTGTAACAACAGTAGGCAACCCAGTAGCTAATGCTTCAAAATACTTTACGGGAAAGCAACCTTTAATCGTATATTCATTTAAATTATATGGAATAAAATATACATCGAAATTATTAAAGTAATTTGGCGTTTCTTGCCATGGTTTTTGCCCCAAAAAGTACACGTTTTTCATCTTTTTTAGTTTAGATAAATCTAAGTCTGGGTCAGATAATCTTTCTGGGCCAACCAAAACAAAATTATATTCTTGATACGCGCTTGCTACTTTTTCTATTAATTCTATATTGTTTTTATAAGCATCTATTGCGCCTGTAAAACCAATTCTAGGATGTTTAATTGTTTTTAGATCATCTGGTTCTGGTAATGAATATCTATCAAAATCAAACTTTTCAACCTTTGCAGCATTGGGAGTATAAAACACAGCCGATGTCCATTGCTTGAGCTTGTCAACTAACCCCGGTGCACTAGCAAAAACTATATCAGCACTTTTGGAAAGCCATTCTTCTTGTGCTAAAACCCAATTAACACCTTTCAAATTCTTTTGATTTAACTTAACTTTTAATTTATCATCAAACCGTTGTATCCATGAAATTATACCCTTATTTATTTTCTTTCCTTCGGCGTACTCTGGAAATGCAGTATATTCATCAACACAATCGTAAATTAATATATCGTAATTCATTTTTTCAAGAAATTTTCTCAAATCTGGAAAATCAAAGTGGTATACCCACATTACAACTTTGACGTTACCTTTGCCTTTTAAGTCTGTCGAAGGAGTTTCATTTTTCGTCTTATCTGACGGTAAATCATCACTAGAAATCATATCTTCTTTGAATTCCTCAACTAATCTTTCTATCTTATTTGAATGCATATATGTATTCAAAAGCGAAAATGGCCAAAAATTGAATAAATTAGCTGGCATATATACCATTAAATTATTATTTTCTCTTTTTGCATTATAAAATAATCTAGACAAATGAATTGAAGGCTTTTTCAAAAACCTCTTTAAAGCTCGAAAACGCAATGGTGGGTCAATAAACACAACTTTATAACCATGATCAGACAGTACATTAGCAGTATGCCATTTATTGGTTTTCAGATCTGAATAAAATGGTTGGTTTGATAATATGACGAAAATATACTGATTTTTGGTTTTCATAATTGCGTGAAACTTATCACTCGCCTTTTTCATTAACCTTATAGATTTTATACACTTTAACACCGGCTAAATTAATTGTTTCTTTTAAGGTTCTCAAATTATAATCTTTTTTATACCTTTTTATTTTCTCTTCTTTGGTATAAACAGGTAATACAAAGTAAATACCTTTTTTAGCCTCATCTGAATTATCTATATTATATACTTTAAATTTTGCAAATGGCTGAAGGTAATAATGATCAGGTATAACTACACTAACTTCTTCTCTACTTTCTACTTTTTTATTAAAATACTTAGCTACATTATCATAGCCAATTGGCCACTGTGGCTCTAATATATAAATTCCACGCTCTATACCGCCGACAAATGGGCTGTAATATGCCAAATAATTAGGGTGAATTCCATATAATAATAAGCCTCTAAATACTAAAACTAACACAATACCAAAAACTAGATATTTTTTACTCCTCACAAGGCTGATAATAAAGAACGATGCAACAACAGCCATTGGGAATAAAAGTGGTAACGAATATCTATCTAATTTTTTAGATACAATTTCTATCATTAAAAAATAGCTTAACCAAAAAATTAATAAATAAGAGAGAAAAAGCTTTATATTTACACTTAATTTTTTGAAATTTTTGATAAAGTATAAAATTCCACCTAAAAATGAAACAATTAAGACAAGGGTATATTTGGCAGTAACAACAACAAAATAGTATAGCCACCCCGGATTATTGGTAACATGCCCCAGCCAAACCTGTTTATGCCCTTCTTCTATGGCTACGCCTTTTACACCTCTAAATAGATAATATTTTAGTGTAGCAATAGGCATAACCCACATAGCAGGCCATAAAATAGTAAATGTCATAACCGCCCCTATTATTACAATTAGAAATGAATAAATATAAAACTTTCTTTTTTCAACATATTTTTTGTTAATGATAAAATGTAATGTAAATAAAAGATATAACGCAAATAGGTATAATGCTGAACTTTTAGTTAGTAACGCACTACCTGTGAAAATAGCAGACACTAATGAATATCTGTAGACATACAAAAATTGTCTAACTTTATTCGGAAACACATAGATAATTTTTCTATACAAACCCTTCGATACCCAGTTCTTTTCGTTATAATTATAAGAATCAACTGTAAAGGCTAAATAAAAGGTGAGAATTCCCAAAAACATAAATAAGCTTAATATTAAATCTGTGTGTACTACCCTACCAAGGCCTAAAAAGAATGGTTCAAATAGAATTATCAACATGGCAAGTATGCCGATTCGTCTACCGACTATTCTTTTTAAAAAGAAATATACAAATGCCAACAGAAACGATGTAAACAAGACTAAAACTAATTTTTGAATTTGATGATTCACTAAAAACAATGAGTTACCATGCAAAGATCCATGATAAAACAATTTGTCTAATAGTGAGAATATTTTATTAGCTACAAACAAATTATATAAAAGAGTAACACCTGGGTGATATGTAACTGCTGTATTCGAAAAATCAAGCTTCACCAATGCTTCGCCAAAGCGATAACCACGTTCTTTCCACAAAAAGGCATCATTGTTAACCATATCTCTGCCTAATGTTGGTAATCTTATTAACACAGCTAATAGAAAAATAAGTATTTCCGTTGGTATTTTATTTATAATGCCTTTAATATTTAACATATACATATATTTTCGGACCGAACTTATTTTCATTATCTATTATTTTAAGTAAATGTAAACTGTTATCATCAAGTTTAACCTCAGTAATCACAATGTTATCTCTTTCTACTTTATCTAACGATTTGAAGCGTCTCATCTTTAGGTTATTAATTATCTGAACTTCACTCAAACTCGGGCCATTAAACCACACATTATTATTTTCTTTGTTGCGTTCGTAACATTCCAAAGCTAAATTAAATGTAGATTGTCTCAAAAACAAATAATCGTATTTTAAGCTAAATATAAGAAGTGGCATTAATACTATATATATAATCCAATTTTCATTAAATATGTATACAGAGAAATACCCTGATAAAATTGCTATTGCCCAATAATAAATAACATAATAATGGGAATTCGCACGTTGGTAGTGCATAACAAATAATAACCCTAATATAGTTAGTAGAATGATTCCACTTATAATAATTAAATCATTTGTCGAAATAACGTTTTCTATAGAACCACGTAAGTTTTTATGAAATGAATTGTGACTTTCAATATTTGCATTTTTATACCCTTTTAATATTCGAAAAGAAACAAAGATAACACCAATTAATATTAAAAATATTGGAACAAAACCAGTATCTACAATTAAGGAAACTGTCTGTGCTCTAACAGAATTTATAAAATCGGTTAAAGTAGTTATTGGACTAGAATTAATTTTTAGTTGCCATAAAAATCCGCGTCCTGGTTCGTACGACCAAAACGTTTTAAAATTTTTGATAATTTGATAGTTAGTAATAAAAAACGTAACTAAATATGTAACAGAATATATAAGTAAAACCTTTAATGAAGATATAACTGCACTTTTTTGAGATAATTTTATTTTTCTATCGACAACGTGATTGAACTTGTCGAAATTAATTACAATAAAAAATACAATGTAAACACCCATCAGAAATGCATTGTATTTAACACCAGAGGCAAACGCTAAAAACATTGCACTTATAATTAAGTCCTTATAACCTCGATCTAAACTAAACTTATAACCAAAATACAAAGACCACGTAGTCCAAAACAAAAGCGCCGTTTCCTGAATCGCAACGTGTGAAATATATACATGATATGGCAAAAACGACATCCCAAACGCTGAAGCTAATGCTACAGTCTTACCGACTTTTCTTTTGTTTTTTATGGTATTTTCAAACATCATGTAAGACAACTTGTAAACACCAAAAACAGTTAACATACCTAACACTGCATTTGTAAATCTAATTAAAACATAAAACGAAAAAGGATCATTAAACATAGATGGTATAAATCTTTCTAAAATTGGCCTCATGTGTAGAATCTGTAACACAGCCCTAAATTTTATGAATAACCAAAAAATAATGAAATTAAAGTAGTAATTGAAATGTGGCCAATCAAAATGACCTATATATGAATTAAAAAACAAACCTCTTGTACTTCTCACAAGCGCTGGCTCATCAATGTTAAAAATATATGGATACCCATATGCAATGCCAATAAACCTGACCAAAAAAGCACCACACAAAATTACCAAAATCCATTTATTATCTGAATTAAAAACCTGATTAAAATATCTATTTACTTTCATTGTTTTAATTTAGTTTCATCATTAGCAATACGTTTAAACTGATACATATATATTACAAATGAAACAACCATGAAAATTATAAACATTAGATATTTGTTAAAAACGTTATAATTTACCATAATTATAGATATAGCTGAAATAGATAACAAAATAAGATCGTATTTTGATAGTACCCAAAAGCCGATGTAAATTTTATTTAAGATTACATAAATAAACCACGCCGAAATTCCACCAAAGAAAAGACTTAATGAAAATCTGTAAGGTAAATCCGAACCTTTTAAAATGAATTCATATGACGCAAAAGTAACAATCAACATAATCGAATATGTAACAATCACCTGCCACATTTTTTTTGTTGGAATTGATAACCCCGATTTAAGCAAGTTAATAAGCGAATATGCCCAGAAACCGATAATCATTGGTGTCATCAAATAAAAAGATGCTTGATATTTTTCTGTAATTGGGTCCCTACCTATGAAAGAAAAAATATAATCTACTATCACAAATAAATCTTCTTTGAAAAAGATTAACCCAACAGATGCTAACGTAATGAAAAATATCGATTTGCTATTAACATTACTAAATATTTTTTGAAAGTTTTCGTGATTCTTTTCATATATTGAAGTCATAGACGGTAAAGTTACATCTGTAATTGCGTCAGATACCATTATAACTTTTGCGGAAACAAACATGGCAAATGTAAAAATACCTAGCTCAACTGAACCTACACTTCTAGCTAAAATTGCAGGCCCCATTTTTTGCCAAAATGTATACAAAATCTTCGCAACATATACGTATAACCCTATTGAAAAAACCGCTTTTACAATTTTAATTAATTCATTTTTATTTGGAAATTCAATGTTTCCCTTAAACAAAGTAAATACATAACCAATCATGATAAAAGACCAAATTACTTGTAATGCTAAATTTGCGTAATAGTACCCATTTAACTGAAATTTAAGAACAAGCGGAATAAAAAGCATTATACTAATAATTGCAATACCAACTTGAAACGTAAACAAAAAAGCAAACTTTTTTAACCCTTGAACAACTGAACCTAATACATTTTGTGCCGATTCAACTATCATGGTAATTGCAAATAACTGTAAAGGAAAAATTATTTCAGGTTGTTTGTAAAACGTGTTACCTAGATATGGCGCAACAACAAAGAGCACTAGCGCAAGTGGTAACGTAATTGAATATCTAACTACTAATGACCCAATAAAAACCTTAAAGGCTTCTACCTTTGTAGTAGTCGCCGCAATCTCTCTTGTAGCACCAGATGAAATACCCAAATTTTGCGTAACACCTAATATTGCCACGATCGAACCAATCAATCCAATTAATCCGTAATCTGCCACAGATAACAATTTTATTATTATTATCGATTGCACCACACCAATACCTTGTGCAAAAAATCTAGAAAATATCGATACAATAGCCCAATTTTTCATACTTAGTTAATTACTAATCAACTTTATATTACCCAAATATATTTCGCGTGCGCTTTCATTATCACCTATACCCCAAAATAGTCTATAATTTCCACTAGATATTAATTCCTTATTCAATCTTAAGTTATACATTTCATTATAAAAGTACCGCTCTCGCGCATCTGTAATC
>JALWZX010000057.1 GCA_027002375.1 candidate division WWE3 bacterium
ATTTACAGGTTGGACATTTATACTTGTTTTTCATAAAACAAGTATGCTTCACTCAGTTAAATTAGCAATTTGATATATGAATACAACCTATTTGAAGAATTTAAGCGCCAGAAAATGAACGCTCCCTATTGGGGATGCCCACAATGTGTGGGAATGGGGCCCTGAATGTGACCGGCTGGCTAACATCGCCTGGCCCTCCTCTCGCTGGCACTCTCGCCAACCAGCCAGCCGGTCACTTCGTCTTTTTCATAATTACAATTTCCTCCTTCACAAAGCTCTTCATATAGACTATCATCTATATCATGAATAACTTATGTACATTTTGTTTTCGTAATTTAGGTGTGGGAACAAGATTAAAAATGTATGAATACTTAGTAACTAATGGGTCAAAAAATGTGTCTGAAATTACTAATTTTATTGGTTTAAGACAACCCACTGTTAGCTATCATCTTAAAGAGATGTACGAATCAGGCTTGTTAGCCAAAAAACAAAAAGGTAAGGCAGTTTATTATTCAGTTAATTCGGTATGCCCACATTTGCATACTGAATGTGTAATTCAAGTTAATAATGTTTCAAATACAAAATTTGCACGCAAAGCGCGATAGTAAAAAAATATTAAATGGTGTTGACCTAGATATTAATGAGGCGGAAATCCATGTTTTAATGGGTCCCAACGGTAGTGGCAAGTCTACCCTTGCTTATACTTTAGCTGGGCATCCTTCTATTGAAGTAACAGGTGGTGATATTTTGCTAGATAATAAAAATATATTAGATTTAGAACCAAACGAACGATTATTGAGTGGTCTTTTTGTGGCTTTTCAGTATCCTACAGAGATCCCAGGTGTTTCCTATTTGGAATTTTTACGTCTTGCTTATAATAATATTCAAAAATTTAGGCAGGGTGAAAACTACCAACCGATTTCCCCTAGAAAATTTAAAAAGTTAGTTGAAGAAAAAATGATGGAGCTTAATATGGGTGTTGAATTTTTAGATAGAAATTTAAACGAGGGGTTTAGCGGTGGTGAAAAAAAGAAATCTGAAATTTTGCAGATGGCTGTTTTAGAACCAAAGTATGCAATTTTGGATGAAACCGATAGTGGGCTTGATATTTCTGCTTTAAAAATAGTTGCTGAAAATGCTAAAAAACTCGCAGATAAAAATAACATTGGATTACTTATTATAACTCATTACAGTAGAATACTCAGATATATTCCGCCTGATTATGTTCACATTTTTGTAAAGGGTAAAATAGTTAAAAGTGGTGATAAAGAACTTGCACAAAAGTTAGATGAAGCAGGTTATGATCAAGTGTTAGATCAGCCTCAAGAAGTATAGTCTCTAAAATATTATGGCAGATAGGAATTCCACCAAAAAATTATCAAAGAAAGAGCAAGATTTAAAAGATATTAAAAGTGATTACAAAGAAGGTTTTTCAATGCCAGATAAAGCTTTTAAATTCGATAAAGGTTTAAATGAAGATGTAATAAGAGCTATTTCGAAGCAGAAGAAAGAACCAAAATTTATGTTAGATTTTAGGCTTAAAGCATTCAAGCACTTTAAGAAACGACCTATGCCAACTTGGGGTGCTGATTTATCTGAAATTGATTTTAATAATTTGTATTATTATGTAAGACCTGAAAAAGAGAAAAAAAGAACATGGCAAGATGTACCAGATGAAATTAAAGAAACATTTGATAGGCTTGGTGTGCCAGAAGCTGAAAGAAAATTTTTGGCAGGCGTTGAAGCACAATATGATTCAGAGGTTGTGTATTCTTCTATAAAAAAAGAATTAGAAGATTTAGGCGTTATATTTTTAAGTACAGATGAAGCTTTACAAAAACACCCTGAATATTTTGAAAAATATTTTGGTACAGTCGTTCCATTTACAGATAACAAGTTTACTGCTTTAAATAGTGCTGCATGGTCAGGTGGGTCTTTTATTTATGTTCCACCTAACGTGAACGTTTCAAAACCACTTCAGGCATATTTTAGAATTAATGCCAGAAATATGGGGCAGTTTGAAAGAACATTAATTATAATTGATAAAAATTCTTATGCGAATTATATTGAGGGGTGTTCAGCCCCGATGTATTCTGAATATTCATTACATACAGGTGTTATCGAGGTGATTGTAAAAGAGAACGCTAGGTTTAGATATACGACAATTCAAAATTGGTATACAAATATTTATAACCTTGTTACACAAAGGACATTTGTTTATAAAAATGCAACTATGGAATGGGTCGATGGCAACTTCGGTTCTAAAGTTACTATGAAATACCCCGCCGTTTATTTATTAGAAGAGGGTGCTAAAGGGGAAGTCTTAACATTAGCTTTTGCCAAAGATGGTCAGCATCAAGACACTGGCGCAAAGATGGTTCATCTTGCTCCAAATACTTCTTCAAGAATTATTTCTAAGTCAGTTTCTAGAGGTTCTGGTCGAGCTGGTTATCGTGGTTTAGTTAAAGTTAGTAAAAACGCAAAAAATGTTAAATCAAATGTTGAATGTGATGCGCTTTTATTAGATAGAAATTCTAGAACTGATACATATCCTTATATAAAGGTAGAAAATAATAAAGTGAAAGTTGGGCATGAAGCAAGTGTATCTAAGGTAGATGAAGAACAATTATTTTATTTAATGAGTCGTGGGTTGTCACAAGAAGAGGCTTCGGCATTAATTGTTAACGGTTTTATTGAACCAATTATAAAAGAATTGCCTATGGAATATGCTTTTGAACTTAATCGTCTTATTGAATTAGAAATGAGTGGTAGTGTCGGTTAATTAGTTGTGGGAATTTTAAGAAATACTTTTATGAAAATTTTAGATTTGAATTCCACACAAAAAAAGAAAGAAAAGATAGAAGTGAAAGATAGTTTTGATTTGTTTTTAATCGGTAATCATTCATTTGATTACGAACTTGAATTGGCTTTGATTAATAAGAATGCAAGAGCAAATGTATACGGTTTGTTATTAGGAAATCAATCCCAAGATTTCAATTTAAAAATTACTGCAAGGCACAAAGCAGAAAACACAGTTTCTAGGGTTCATATAAAAACGGTTTTAAGCAATGAATCGGTTTTGAATTTTGAAGGCTTAATTCGCATAGAGAATAGAGCGTTATACTCTGATGCATTTTTGCAAAATGACAATCTGTTAGTTACTGGTGATTCAATTGCAAATTCATCACCGCAGCTAGAGATTCTAGCAGATGATGTAAAAGCATCTCATGGTGTGACAATTAAAGATATTGATGATAATTATAAATTTTATTTAATGTCTCGAGGGTTAAGTGAAGAAGAATCGAGAGGTTTAGTCATTAAAGGGTTTATAAATGATATTGTTTCTAAGTTAAACGCAAGTCAATTAAGTGCTTTAAGTGAAAAAGGATATAGTGTGAGTGATTTTATGTGATGTTAGTTAGTCTGTAACGTTAAATATTTTAATGATAGATAAAAACATAAAAAAACAATTTAAGATTTTTCAACAAAAGGTGTATGGCAAGCCGTTACGTTATTTAGACAATGCAGCTACCACTCAAATGCCTAACGATGTGCTTAATGAAATTTTCGAATATGAAACTAAATATAGAGCAAATGTAAAAAGGGGAAATCATTATTTGAGTGAAAAATCGACTGAGATATATGAGAACGCAAGAAAAACAGTTGCAGATTTTATTGGTACAAACATACCTGACGAATTGATTTTTACAAGTGGTGCTACCGATTCATTAAACTTAATTGCAAGGGCGTGGGGTGATAAAAATATTTCAGAGGGTGATATTATTTTAGTTTCGGAAATAGAACATCATTCTAATTTTATTCCGTGGTTTGAGTTGGCGAAAAGAAAAAACGCAAAGCTAGAAATAATTAAAGTAGATAATGATTGTAACTTTTTATTGAATGATTTAGATATTGATTTCTCTAAATTAAAACTAGTAGCTTTTACTCATGTTTCAAATGTGCTTGGTGTTGTTAATAATGTGAAAAACATCGTGAAATCTATAAAGAAAAAATGTGAGCCTTTTGATGTTACACCTCGTTTTGTTTTAGATGGAGCTCAGTCAGTTTCTCATTTTGGGGTTAATGTTAAAAGCTTGGGTGTAGATTTTTTAGCGTTTAGTGGGCATAAAATGTGTGCACCGTTTGGTATTGGTGGGTTGTATATAAATAGAGATATCTTTGATGAGATTGGTGAGTATAAATATGGTGGTGGAATGATTGATAGCGTTTTTTTAGACAAATGTAAATATAATAGTAAGGTTACTAACCGTTTAGAAGCCGGTACACCAAATGTTAGTGGTGCAGTAGGTTTAGCAGCTGCATGTAAATTTTTGAACAATATTGGTTTAGATAATATTTTTGATCACGAGAAAGAATTGGCATCAATTATGATGAATAAGCTGAGAAAAATAAATGAGACAATTATATATGGTCCTGTTGATGTCAAACACAAGTCTGGTCTAATTACATTTAATATTGGTGGAATTCCACCGCATGACTTAGCCACGATTTTAGATACTGAGGGTGTAGCCATTAGATCTGGGCATCATTGTGTGATGCCATGGCATATGGAGCAAGATTTAAAAACTACTGCGCGTGCTAGCTTATATTTGTATAATGATGAAGAAGACATAGATGCATTAATAAGTGGAATTCAAAAGGCAAAAAAGATTTTTAAGGTTAATTAGATTTGTGCCGTAAGCGCCAGTTTTCATTTTTTTGGAAGGGTATGCTTGGTAAATGTTTGAGTTTCAAACATGTCTAAGTAGGTTATCGAGTGTAGTTTTAAATTAAAACAGCGAAAAATGACTAACAACAATTTTTATACAAAAGAATTATTATTCTATTTTAAAAATCAACCGTACAAAAAAGTGTTAACTAACTTTGATTATGTTGGCGAAGCTGGTAACGATCACTGTGGTGATAATATTAAAGTAACACTTAAAGTTGACAAAAATAATAAGATAGAAGATATTGGTTACAGTGCTGACGGGTGTGCCGTAAGCCAAAGTTATATGTCTATGCTTTCTGAAAGGTTGATTGGTAAAGATACTTCAATTATTGATAAAATTGATGACAGTTTTGTTAAAAATCTAATTGATATTGAGCTTACACCATCTCGTGAAAAATGTGCTACAGTAGGTTTGAGGGCATTGAAAAACTTAGTGCAAAAAAGTAGATAGTTTTTGTTATATAAAACACTTGTTATCGCTAAACTTAAAACCGCACACTTTAGAGGGCAGTTGGAGTTAATCGGCGATCATTTATTAGTGTAAAAGTTGTTAATAATTATAAATATATGTCTAACAAAAAGAAAAAAACATTTGCTAAAAGAGAAACTAACATAGGCGAATTAATAAATGCGTACCCTAAAGCTGCGGAAATTATGACCGCATACGGTTTGCATTGTGCTGGTTGTTTTGCAAGTAATTTCGACACGATTGAAGAGGGTGCAAAAATACATGGAATTACTGATGACGAAATTGACGAAATGGTAGAAGAAATTAATATGGTTTTAAATGAAGAAGAAAATTCAGACAAAAAAAATAACTCTAAAAGCACACTAGAAATTGGAAAAATAGAGATTGATCGTGATGTTTGTATAGGTGCTGGTCCATGTGAAGTTTTGGCACCTAAAACTTTTCAAGTTGATGAAAAAGGCAAAGCAGTATTGCTTTTAGATGGAGCCGATAAAAACGAAGCCAAACATGTTTGGAAATCAAGCAGTAAGCCAACAGGCGAAGATTCAGCAGAAGATATACTTGATGCGGCAATGAGTTGCCCTGTGTTTGCGATAAAAATATACGATAAAGACGGAAATTTAATTTATCCCAAATAACCAACTATGCCAATACCAAATGCAAAAGCAAAGTTATTAAAAGTAGATCAACTAACTGAGAATGTTTTTGAATTAACTTTTGAGATGATAGAACCAGCTGAAATGAATTTTAAAGCTGGCCAATACATTACTATAAAAATAAATGAATCAACTAGAAGGCAATATTCACTTTCGAATTCCCCATTAAAATCTAAAAAGATATTTACATTAACAATTGATAAAAGGCCAAACGGTGTAGGTGTTAATTATTTACTTTCGTTGAAACCAAACGATGTTATTTCTTTTATTGGTGAGATCGGTATATTTACATTGCCATATACTTTAACGAAAAATTTATACTTTTTTAGTACTGGTGTTGGTATAGCACCACTTAAATCAATGGTAGAAACTTTGATTTTAAGTGGTAAATATAAAGATCATAATATATATGTTGTATGGGGAACTCGATATAAAAATTGGATAATATATGAAAACTTATTTTCAGAATATTCGAACAAAAACTATATAAAAGAGTATGTAGTTTTTCTTACTAAAGAAGAAACTAAAAAGCACAGACTTGGAAGATTAACGCGATATATACAAGAAAATACATTTACTTCTGACTCACAATTTTTTGTGTGTGGATCAACAAAGTCTATTACAGGTATTAGAGACAGTTTGTTAAACGGTGGAGTTGATAATAGCCAAATATTTTACGAAAAATTTTATTAGCCAGTTTCATTTCAGGGCTTAAAATCGGATATGTAGCCTATAAAAAGATTTGCTTTAGGATAGTGTACTGGGCTTTGCATCGAAATCGTTGCGCAAACAGCAAGATCTTGAGAGGCACACAATTAAATGTTATAATGTGTCTCACTTATGCTTATTGATTCCCAAATTTTATATACAGTTGCTGGTGTAGTTGTAGGTATTTTCGTCGGTATGCTTGGTGTTGGTGGTGGTGCACTTATGACACCTATACTTATATTTTTATTTAAAATTCCACCATCTACTGCGGTTGCTATAGATCTTATTTACGCATTTTCAACCAAGACGTTTGCAGTTCTATTACATAAAAAGAGTAATGGTATTGAAAAATGTGTTTTGAAGTATGTTGGAATTAGTGGTGCAATTGGTGCCATAATTGGTGCGTTGGTTTTTGCTTCGTTTTCAGAAATGCACACTGATACATTTAACATTTTTATTAAAATATTTGTTGGTTTTGTTTTAGCAGTAAGTTCGTTACTAAGTTTAATTTTTATGCAAAGAGGCAAACATGATATCGAATTAAAGAGTGGAAACGTGCATTTTATGTCGTGTTCTAAGCGAAAAATCTTTTCAATGTTAATTGTTGGGTTTATAGTTGGAATTGTTGTATCAATGACCTCAGTGGGTAGTGGTGCAATTATAACCTTATTTTTATTATACGTTTGGCATATACCGGTAAAAAGAATTGTTGGTACAGGTTTAGCTATCGCTATAATAATTGTTGGTATCAGTTCTTTCGCGCATTTGTTTATCGGAAATTCAGATCTACATATTGCTTCATTTCTTATATTTGGGGGTGTTTTTGGGGTTTATATTGGTGAACATATACATAGCAAGTTGGCAGATGAGGTATTAGAAATTGTATTTATTGTTGTTCTTTTGGTTCTCGGTCTACTTATGTTGCTTAAAAATATATAGTTCGTTCAGTATTATCTTATAACCGGAAATTGCCTTACAGTTTTGATTTGGCTTAAAAGTTCCTTCTTAGACAGGTATTTTAAAATTTCCTTATTCATTTTTATATCTTGTTTAATCCCATCTTTAATGCCATGTCTGATCTTTGCTGGATTTGAAACATTAGGCCAACTTACAACGGCTATTCTGTATTTATTATAAAATCTTCTGTTCATTTCAGACTCAACTGCATAGTTTTCCGTTTTATCAAAGATATCTATATTGTCTAATAAGATCCGTTTACGAAAGCATCGTTCACCTGTAAAGTTTTGTTGAAAACCATAATTTCCTAATTTACTTAATCCGGCTTCTTTACGGGACATTGTTATATCAAATTCTTTTCTTATAACTGGTTCAACCAGTTTACATATGGCATTAGTAGTCAATCCCTTTAAGTCTGCGTCTATAAAACAAACAGTATCGAAATGAGAGTTCTTTATGCCCTTTTTCATAGATTTAGATTTGCCCAAATTATTCTTGTTTCTTAATAGTTTTAGGTTTGAATTGTTTTTGGAATTTACAGGTTTTACTATGTTTGTGATTTTCTTAGAAATCTCAACGTCAGATCCGTCATCAATAATAATTGTCTCATGCTTTAATTTACAGTTGTCTATCGCATGAAGTATATTGTTTAATTCTTTGTAATCATTATATGTTGGAATTATAAAAGAAATCATTTTGTAAATTATACTATCTGAACTGTTTGTTGACTAATGTATATATTACAATGATAATAAATGTATTATGACTGCCCAAAGAAACAACGTTCAATCAAGCTTTACAACAAAGTTCCTATTAAATTTAAAATCTCTTTCAAAAGAAGATAAAAAACTGTTTGATCGCATATATAAGGTTAAAGAAGAAATAGGCGAATTGGTTCCACCAAAAGAAATGGAATCATTTATAATTTCTAATTTCGGTAATGTAGAAGAAGTTAAACACCAGGATTTTCTTAAAATTACAGATAAAATAATATATGAAGGATCATTGTTTAATGAGTTAAGACTTAAAAGACCGCAGGTTAAGGATAAAAATTTCGAAACGATACTAGATAGAGTTATGAATAAAAATGATTGTATATTTGAGAACCCATTAACAGGAACGCCTGCAGATATTTTTGGTAGAGTAAAAGGTAAGTATTGCATAACTTGTTCTAATTTAGCTAAGTACGATGGTTTGCATGGAATTATAATTTTTGATGAGCACAATCCTTTGTTATTTTCACGTCGTAGAGTTCGGGATTATTTTCATGTTGCCAAGAAATGGTTTATAAAAGCACATAAATTGAATACGAACGCAATATACCCGTTTTATACATGGAATTGTTTATGGCCATCTGGCGCTTCTATGATTCATGGTCATAGTCAAGTTGAAATTACTGAGGAAATGCCTTATTCAAGAATAGAGCAATTGAGGCATTTGACATTAAATTATCAAGAAAGGTACAGAAGCAACTACTTCGACGATATTTATTATTTGCACGAAAAGTTAAAATTAGGGTTCACTAGAGGTAATGTTAAGTTTTTGTCGAAAATAACACCGATCAAAGAAAAAGAGGTTATGATATTATCGCATAAATTTGATGATGAATTAGCTGATATGGTAAGTGATACTTTAAATACCATGAAAGAACGCCTGAACGTTATGAGTTTTAACTTATCAGTAGTATTGCCACCTATAAAGCCAAGTGTTGAAATGTGGAATCATATGCCAATTATTGTGAGAATTGTAGATCGTGGTAAATTGTCAAATCAAACTGCCGATGTAGGGGCAATGGAACTATATGCTCAAAGTGTTATAGGTACAAGTCCGTATGCTGTATATACTGAATTAAAAAAAGCACTAATTGATAATAAATAGTTATTGTTGTTATAATTTGATGTAATTCTAAGTATTGTTCGACATTTTGAAAATGAGTGTGTATAACAATATATTAGGGTACATAATAATATAAAAAGTCAGCGGTTTCTTATCGCCAAACTTAAAACCACGCACTTTAGTGCGTGGTTGGAGTTAGTCAATATAGTAATTAGCGATAAGAAACCACGGGCTTAAGCCCGTGGAGTTTCATATGAAGTATCTTTTATACCATACACTAAAATTTTTTCTCATAGATATACACTTAATTTATCTCAGAACTATTTATAGAATTGTTATAAATCTTAGCCATCAGTTTGGTATTGGTGTTATGATCTTAAATCTATATAAGCCTTTGTTTGGTTTTCCGGGTTTTTCGGCTAGGATATCGGGTGTAGTTTTTAGGCTTAGTGCAATTTTGGTTGGTATTATAATTATTATTGGCTTTGTGATTTTATCGTTTGCTATTTATCCATTAGGGATTTATCTATTTTATTTATTAATTACAAATTATCCACTATTACTGTTTAGTATAATCATAGGTTTTGTGTTAGCCTATTTTTATAGATTAAGCTACCTACCAGTAATAACTGTGAATAAAGCAAATTCTAATGTCTCTCTTAGATTTTCTGGTGCACATAAAACTAGAAAAATATTGAGCTTGTTACAATCACAGAATTCGTTAGGAGGTGTTAAGTTATTAGATAAATCATCACATGTAAAAACATTCAATAATTTATGTGAGATTAATCATGAAGAAATTTTCAAATATATAAAAGATGTTTGGGAGCCTATAGATGCAAAAGATTTTTCAAATAAAGTACGTGAAAAATCTATTGAGGTTTCATCTAAATATATAACTGATGAGATTATATTTGTAGTTTTATTGGAATTCGTAGCAAACATTGAGAAATATCTTGAGATACATGAGGCGAATTTGGAATATGTAGAAAGTGCTTTGAAATACTGGACTTACATTCACAGACATGAGCCTACAATCTTTGATGACGATTACAAGATAAGTCCAGGTGGTGGTGTGGATAAAAGTTGGGCAACTGGTTATACGGCTGAATTAAACAAGTATTCTGTTGATTATACTAAATTAGCGTTAAAAGGATATATGCCAAAGTTGGTTGGTAGAGAGAAAGTAAAAGAAAATGTAATAAATATACTGAGTAAACCAGGGCGTAATAGTGTTTTAATTATTGGTGAAGCAGGTTGTGGAAAAACAACTTTTGTCAAAGGTTTAGCCAATGATTTAGCTAGGGGTAGTAATATCCCAACATTAAGTCATAAAAGAATCGTTGCTTTAGACATAGGTGCACTTACTAGTGGCTCTCAAGGGGAAATTAATGAGCGGTTAACTAAGATATTACACGAAATTAGTGATGCACAAAATGTAATATTGTTTGTTGATGAAATTCACAATTTATCTTCTACATTAAACGCTGATCCAAATGCTGTATCCGTTTTTAGTACGCTCGAACCGTATTTATCTTCAAATGCTTTTCAATTTATTGGAACTACTAGTAGAAAAAACTATGTTAAGTATATACAACCAAATGAATCTTTTACCAAGAATTTTGATATTGTTGAAATGCCGGAGGCAACTGATGATGAAACAATACTAATTATCGCTGAGGTATTAAAGGCACGCGGGCTTCGAAAAAATGCTTTGGTTACTTATAAGGCTGTGCTAAAGGCCATTGATTTTTCTAAAGCATATGTGCATATAAGTGTTTTGCCTGATAAGGCGGTTGAATTAGTTTTACAATCGTTGTCTAAGGCTAATAATTCTGGAGAAAATATTGCAGACGTTAATTTAGTTGCCAGTATAGTTTCAGAATCTGTAGGAGTTCCAGTAAATGAGCTAACTAAGGGTGATAAAGAAAAACTTAAAACGTTAGAAGATACTTTACATAAAAGAATCATAGGACAGAATTATGCTATTGAAAAAATAACTAGTGCTATAAAAAGATCGCGTGTTCGTATTCGGGATACTAGTAAACCCATAGCAAGCTTCTTGTTTGTTGGTCCTACTGGTGTAGGTAAGACGGAAACCGCTAAAGCATTAGCCTCTAGCTATTATGGAAGTGAAAAAGAAATGATTAGACTGGATATGAGTGAATATCAAGAAATTGACAGTATTAAAAGATTAATAGGTACTGAAGATGGTAGTACAATTGGTATATTAACGTCATCGATTAACGATAAACCACATTCGTTAGTATTAATCGATGAAGTAGAGAAGGCTCATTCTAAAATTCAGTATTTATTTTTGCAAATATTAGATGATGGTAGGTTAACAGATGCTTTGGGTAGAACTGTTAATTTTTCAGACGCCTTTATAATAATGACATCTAACGTCGGAACGAGGGAAATCGTATCTGCAATAGAACAAAACAAAAGCGATGAAGATATACATAACATTGCCATAAATGAACTTAAAAAATATTTCGCGCCTGAATTCTTAAATAGGTTTACTGATCTTATACCATTTTATCCATTAACTAAAGATCAAATATTTGAAATAACTAAATTAAAGGTTAATAAAGTTATAGAGAATCTAAAAGATAAACATATAGATGTTACTTTTACCGACGAAGTTATTAGGGACTTGTCGTTGACTGGTTATGCACCAGAATGGGGGGCAAGATATTTGAATAGAGTTATAGAAGAAAAAGTTGAAACAATGTTAGCTGATAAAATTATAAATGATGAAATACATTCTGGTGATTCTATTATAATTGATCACCTATGATACAATTTCTTATATGAATGAAGAGTTAATTAAACGTGCTAGAGAAATTCAAGAATCGTTAGACATTGATTCTATAAAACACGAACTAATAGAATTAGAGGCTTTTATGCAAGAACCCGGTTTTTGGAATGACAGTGAAAAAGCATCAAGGTTGTCACAAAGATACTCTATATTAAAAAAAGATCTAGATAACATTGAATTATTAGAGCTTCTTATAGACCATCCAGATAATGAAAGAGAGTTAATATCTGTGATAAATGAATTAGAAAGAAAGTTATATTTGTCACAAAAGTACGACAAGAATAATGCGTTCTTCTCAATATTTTCTGGTGCAGGTGGAATCGAAGCAATGGATTGGGTTGATATGCTGTGCAGAATGTATGAAAAATATTTTGGTTTTAAAGGTTTTAAATTTACAGTTGTTAATAAAGTTGCAGGTGAAGAAGCTGGTACAAAGTCGATTACGTATTCTGTTGTAGGAAATTATGCGTATGGTTTGCTTAAAAACGAACAGGGCACACATAGATTAGTAAGATTATCACCGTTTAATGCGCAAAATTTAAGGCAAACTTCTTTCGCACGTGTTGACGTTATGCCAATGTTAGAAAATGTAGATGGAGTTAAGATAAAAGATGAAGAGATAGAATTTACTACTATGCGTTCAAGTGGTGCTGGTGGGCAGAATGTTAATAAAGTAGAAACCGCTGTAAGATTAAAACACAAGCCAACTGGAATTGTTGTTACTTGCCAACAAGAAAGAAGTCAGAACAGAAATAGAGAAATAGCTATGAAAATGCTACAAGCCAAGTTGCTACAATTCGAAGAAAATAAAAGAAAAGAAGAAGAAAATGAGTTAAAAGGAGAATATAAAGAAGCTGGTTGGGGAAATCAAATTAGATCTTATGTTCTACATCCATATAAATTAGTAAAAGATCATAGAACAGGTTTCGAATCTAAAGATCCTGAGAGTGTTTTAAACGGTAATATTGATGAATTTATAGATGCTAATTTGAAACGAACGTATAAAAGATAATTAAAATTACGCGTATCAGTAGATTTTAATAGATTGTAGCAGTTTTACATGATATACTTTTAATAATAGAGTTGTTGCGAAATAACAAAACATACCCCCACTGACACCTTCATATACTCATTGCCTTGTAAAATTGTATAGACTTGCTAGTACTTCCATCGGTT
>JALWZX010000058.1 GCA_027002375.1 candidate division WWE3 bacterium
ATTTGCCTAGTTTTACTATTAAATGCCCTTTGCCACATTCTGGGCAAACTTCGTCGGTTTTTTCTAGCACAACTATATCTTCTTTGTTAATTTCTTTCTTTTTTTGCTCTAACAACTTGTCAAATGGACCATAAAATTCACGTATTAATGTTTTCCAGTCTTCTTCGCCTAGTGCAACTTTATCTAAATCGTCTTCCATTTTTGCTGTGAAATCAACATCTACTATTTGCGGAAAGTGTTTTGCTAGCAAATTATTTACTACGATTCCTGTGTCTGTTGGGTATAAAGTTTTGTTTTCGGTTTTCTTCACATACCCTCTTGTTTGTATTGTTGAAATTATCGTTGCGTAAGTTGATGGTCGCCCTATTCCAAACTTTTCAAGCTCTCTTATTAAAGATGATTCATTATAGCGTGGCGGTGGTGACATTTCTTTTTCTGTGAATTCCACCTTATCTAAATCTACTGGCATATTTTCTTTAACTTCGGGCAATTCTTTATCTTGCTTGTGCCCTCTGTATGCGCGCAAGTAGCCGTCAAATTTTAAGACAGAGCCTTTTGCTTCGAATGTATATTTGGGGGAATTCTCCGCTTTATTTTCAATTTCAAGTGTTGTATTTGCATAAACAGCTGGGGCCATTTGTGTAGCGACTGTTCTATTGTAGATTAAATCGTATAACTTTCGTTGTTGTGGTGCTACTGATTTTGGTAGTTCAGATGGGTTTTTTGTGAGGTCTGTGGGGTGAATTGCCTCATGTGCCTCTTGAGTCTTTACGTTCTTTTTACCTCTAAAGTATCGTTCTGTTTTACACAGATAATTCGCCCCATATTCTTTCTTCACATGCGAGCGAATCTTTTTATTAAACGCCGGTACAATATTTACGCTATCAGTTCTCATGTAAGTTATGTACCCCGCTTCATACAATTTCTGCGCAAGTTGCATTGTTCTCTTTGGCGCAAACCCAAGCATTGTACTTGCCGCCTGTTGCATTGTTGCCGTTGTAAAAGGTGGCGACGGGTGCTTTTTTGTTTCCTTTTGTTTAACAGTTGTAACTGTAAATGTGTCTGCGTTTAAATCTTTTACGATTTTCTCTGCATCTTTTTGGGAATCTATAGTTGTTTTCGTTGCTGTATAATCACCTGCAAAAAGTTCAAACTTTTGCTTTATATAGATGTTTTTATCATCAATTTTCTTAAGTTTGGCTTCAATTTTATCTTTTTTAGTGGAATTCGGTTTGAATTCCCCCAAAATTTCAAAGTATTTTTCTTTATTAAAGTTTTCTATTTCGTTTTCGCGCTCAACAACCAAACGCACAGCTACCGACTGAACACGACCAGCTGACAAGCCATAACGAATTTTTTCCCATAAAAGCGGGGAAAGTTTATAACCGACCAATCTATCTAACACACGACGGCCTTGTTGAGCTCCAACTAAATTCATATCAATTTTTCTGGGATTTTCAAACCCTTCTAACACCGCAGGTTTTGTAATGGAATTGAAAGTTACACGATAAACCTTAGGGTTTTCTTTGCTTTGATTTTTGATTTTGTTTGCAACCAAACCATTTTTATCGTCTTTCAGGTCTGAATTCCCATTAATCAAATAGCCAACATGCCAAGCAATTGCTTCACCTTCTCTATCAGGATCAGTTGCTAGATAAATCGTATCAGCTTGCTTTGCCTCTTTCTTCAACTCACGAACAACTTTCTTTTTATCATCGGAAATAACATATTCCGGTTCAAAATCATGTTCAACATCTATTGCTAAACCTGACTTGGGCAGATCACGAACATGCCCTACCGATGATAATACTTTGTAGTCTTTGCCTAGAAAGCTGGCTAGTTTTTTTGTTTTCGAAGGAGATTCAACAATTACTAAGTTCTTCATGGTTTTTTATTGTAGCATAAAATTTGAGAATGCAAGCTGTAAAGTATTAATAATTTCTGTTTTTTTCTAGATAATCAATATAAGCATTAACGATTCTCAGCATATAAGGGATTGTTAATAAATTAGAATCTCTCTCAAAAGGTATATCTGATTGCGCTACACTATTTAATGCCTCAAAATAACACCGCATTAATGTACCCTTAAATAAATCAAACCCATCGTTAATAGGTTCACCTGTGTACATATTAAATCTGTCATCACTATAACTTTCCCCCAAAACTTCAATAGTGTACACACTGGCTAATCGTCTCGATAACTTTTCGCCATATCTTGGAACATCAATACTTTTCATATTATCAACAGGATTTTCTTCAGGCAATTCTACGCCACCATTTAATTTCAACAAATTGTAATTTTTCAAAAGATCTATTGGCTTTTCACTTTCGTAGATACTATCAACTATTCTTTTAGCATTAGCCGACCTATTTCTTAAAGCACTAATTACAGCTTCATATGCCTCATTAAGTCTATCTTTAGTCATATCTATCGCATCATCAGTCAGTCCTTTTGAGGATGAAGAAAACTTCACGTTTAATACATATTTACCTTTTCTAGAGTCAAAAACAGATAAGCCCATATTATCGACAAAGATACTTTCACCATGTTCACCATTATGTTTAGAAAAGATAAATTTGCCGTCATCGTCAATCTTTACATGATATAATACGCCATCATCATACCAAGAATATTCTTTTCTATCACCTAACGCCATCAATTCAAAAGAATCAACTACAGTATCTATCAAGTGCTCGTGGGCAGCATATAATTTCAAAACTTCTCTATTATCAAATCCCTCTTTGGCTAAATCTGATGTAGTTGCATATGGAATAAGGTGAAAATCATAACTTCTCCAATGATCTTCATAAAATTGTTGCGCCTTATGTAATAAACTGTCATCAAGCTGTGGGTACTTTTCTAATATCTTAATTGCAGATTCACTGGCAAACCTTTCAGAATCTGATACTATTTTTTTCCCTGTATAGTAATTCATTCCTATTATAGATTCTGATCTACGAATATCTTCGCTTGTCACTAACCTATTACCATATAATTTTCTTCTTGTAACAGACCTGACAATAGCAACCGCTTGTAATGCTATGTCCGGATCTATTCTTTCTTTCGAGTGTCCGATTTCGTGCAATATACTTAAAAAATCTTCAACAGTTTCTAATCGCGCAAAAATAACTGCATTAATTCTAGGATTAAAATGAAACTCTATACTATCAGACTGTTCACCATCTAAACTCAAACTTTTAGCATTAGGTGCATATATTAGTTTATAATCTGCATCATCGGGTAACTCAGCAAGTAAATCAATACCATTAACAATAAACGACTTGCAAACCCTCGCACCTTCACCAATTTTTTCCACACGCGGTTCTGAAACGCCAGCGTAATCATAATCCTCATATTCTAATTCTGCCTGCAGATTTTCATCTAACCGAATACTAACTTTCTCTGTCTCAGGTGTTATACTTGTAATTCTCGTTGGATCAGGTTTTGTTGTCATATTAATATTTTAACATTTACTTACTGCTCTTACATCCAGTACACTTTAAAAGCGAAAAGTATTACAAATGATCACGAACTCAAATATTCCTTATATCCCTCATCCCCATTCATCTTACTCTTCAATGCCTCTTTAATAACCTTTGTTCTACTCTTTCCTGATTTGAAATGCACATAATCTAAATATCTTCTTTCGTGCCCTGATAACAACAAATTAAACCTATTTGTTTCATTCGCATCTTCATATTTCTTCAAAAATTCATGCAATACGCTCTCTAAATTATTAAAATCATACTCTACAATTTCTAACTTGGTTGATTCTATACCGTGAATGAACATTTGATTGAATTCCCTATACTTTTTGGCTTAATGGACAAAAAGTGTGGGTGAAACGAGCGTAGAGGTTTAAATCACAAGCTAAACTGATAAACTCTCCTTACTATGACCAATGTTTCAAAAAAAACTATAAGGGTCTAGGGTACTTTAGCACATAGTATGTGCTAGAATACTAAGCAATGAAGCTAAAAAACAAGTATGTAAAT
>JALWZX010000059.1 GCA_027002375.1 candidate division WWE3 bacterium
GATGGAAAACACCTGCAGAAGCTATGGAGGAAGAGGTAAACAAATATAAATTCAGAAGATATCAAAAGCAGAAGGAATTAGTTGTTGCTGATTTTGCTGGGTGGGGCACTTCGACCTAGAATGTACCCCAAGTTATTGTGTATTATAACACACCCTATAGCATTGTCAAGTGGGCTGGGCTGCTCTACCCCCCTATGGTAATTTTTACAAAGCCTCTGACAAATGAAGTAATGAATTCACACCAAGCTGTGCAAACTTATAACACAACTTTGCCCACAGATACGAGCCCTTTAAATAAAGGTCGTTCGCAATATCCAATCCGGAAGACGCTACTGCCGAGAAACATTAAGTACGTGGCTTATTGCAGTATTTTGTTTGATTACACAATCATAGTAACTATCATGCATCCGTGCCATGTAACCCTACAGTCCTATAGCACCCTGTCTGTGTAGTTACAATGCTAAAAAGTATACACAGAGTAATATGACAACTTACTAAACATATTGTCTAGACTACATTCATATGGTTGTTTGAGCTTTTCATGCTTTACACCACTTCTTCACCAAAGACTTCTTTTAATGCGTCTTCGGTTATTCCTGTTTGTTTGATTGGCTTTACGTTTTTGTCTGTCAGTCGTTTTGCGTTTGGTTTTTTGTCAGATAGTATGCATTTGAATTTTACTTTGTTTCCTACGAGTTCTTCTGATTCTATTTCTATGATTTCCCTTACTTTGTGGCTCATTAGTCTTTCTTGGTGGAATGAGTAGTATGCTTTTACGGTTAAGATTTCGCCGTCAAATTCTTCTATTTCGCATGATCTCAAGATTACATGTATTGAGTGGTTTTTTGGTTTTACTCTGGTTATTAATTCGTTGAATGGGAATTCTAGCGATTGTTTTGCTTGTGGTGTATTTTTTGCATTTTCAGGTGAGTTTGTTTCTAGTGAGCCTGGCGATTTTTGATTTTCTTCTTTTTCTGGTGTTTTTGATTCTTCTTGATTTTTAGCTTTGGCTGATATGTCTGACTTTTCTTGTGCTTCTGCTTTCTCTGGTGGTGTTTCTGATTTTGGTTTTGTATCATTTTCTTTTTTCAAGTTGGTATCGTTTACTTTGCTTTTTGATGTTGTATTTTGATTAGTTTTGGGGGAATTCGATTGTGCAGAACCAGTTTTATTGGTTGGTGGTGTGTCTGCCGATGAATTTCCACCAAATAAATCTAGGGTTAAATCTATTATTGCAAGTTCTAGTGGTAGTGTTGCGATTACTGCATATTTGTATTCTTCTAGCGATTTTGAAAATCTTTCTATGAAAGTTTTCAAAATCGCCACACTTGTTAAATCGGCAAAATCTTTTTCAGCATCAGTTAACTCAAAAGTATTCTCTACACCTTTGACTTCCAACTTATACAAAATTAATGATCTCACATATTCAATCAGTTTTTCATTGAACATTTGAACATCTGATCCAGTCGCATATAATTCATGCAAAAAGTTAATCGCGCCAGATTGATCACCGTTTTTTATTAACGATAAGAATTCCAAAAAATTAGAGTCAGACTCATTTAATAATTTATCAATAAACTCATCGCCATTTACAACCTGCTCTAAAATCGTTTCAGCATCACGAAATGCCCCTTTAGAAGCTATTGCAATTCGCCTTAACTTATCGTCTGAAATCTCAAAACCTTGATCGTTTGCAATTCTTCGCAACTTCAAAACAATATCATCTGCACCTGGTCTTCTAAACTGAAATTGTTGACATCTTGACTTTATAGTTGGCAAGACTTTTTCTGGGTTAGTCGTGCAAAGTATAAAATAAGCATGCTCTGGTGGTTCTTCTAATGTTTTTAAGAGCGCATTTGAGGCTTCTGTAGTCAACATATGAACTTCATCTATGATATAAACCTTTACCTTACCCATTGCAGGCGATAACTTAATATTTTCGCGCAATTCTCGTATATTATCTATACTTCTATTTGACGCGGCATCAATTTCTATGATATCTAAATGACGATTTTCATTTATTGCCTGGCAACTCGCACAATTATTGCATGGTTCAAATTTTATAGCTGGGTTATTATTGGGAAATCTATCTTTTAACGCATCACCAACCACTGGATCTTCACAATTTAATGCCTTAGCGAGAAGCCTTGCAGTTGTAGTTTTACCTGTTCCCCGTGGACCTGTGAAAAAGTATGCATGTGCAGAATCACCTTTTGCCAATGCAGAAGTTATTGAAGATACAATATGATCTTCATTTATTAAATCATTAAAATTTTTAGGTCTATACCTAGAATAGAACATGTATTGGGCTTTGCGAACTTGATACTATTTGGGAACTAAATTTTGTTGATTTGTCTCAATTACGATAATTTGCGAGACTTCGAAAATGAAACTTATCTTAAAATTCCCTTAATAAAAGTTTACCATTTTTTATTTTTGGGGTAAGTCAATCTTTTTTACTCAACCAGCTATTTATGTCTTTAGATATAGATTCTTCTACTAGTTTTTTGATCTTTTTTCTATCGGATATCGGTAGCTTGGCTAATACATATTTTGTCGGGTCTCTACCTGACTTTTGTACACTTTGACCAATTTTTTCATCTCTTACCCCTACTCTTAAATGCCAAATGTTTTCTGAGTTTTTTATTGAGGAATTTACAGATTTTACTCCATTATGAATTCGTGATCCTTTGCCCTGTGATAATTTGTACTCACCCACTACTAAATCTAGTTCATCGTAAATTATTAATATATTTTCTGAAGATACTTTATAAAAACTACTAATTTTTTGAAGTGGAATTCCACCTTCGTTCATAAAACATGTTGGTTTTACTAAAATTACATCGGCTGGTTCAGAAACAAAAACCATATCGGATTTAAATTTCTTTTTGAATTCCCAATCATAATCAGTAAAATAAAGGTCTACGAATTGATTTAAGACGTCTTTGCCAACGTTGTGGCGTGTATATGTAAATTCAGGTTCGGGATTGCCTAAAGCGCAGATTAGTTTCATACACTTAGTATAGTTGAAAATACAAAAAAGTTTAGTAATAAAATTACACTATGCAAATTCTATAAGTTCGTGTTAATTGTCTGATTCTTTAGCGACAACAATTAATCTTTTGTAGTCTGTACCTGGAGGCCAGCAGGACATTAGTGTTACTGTTTTTTCATTGTTTTTGTTTTCTTTTGTCATGTATTTTGTGTCTGTTTTGTTAACTGTTTGTTTATCTTGAACTTCATACGGGATTACTTTACCTTTGTATACAAGATAGACCTTGTCACCTTTTTCTAATTTATTTAGCAGGTAAAAGACTGAGTTGTATTTGTTTGCTTCGTAAAAGTTTTCTGATGAGTGTGCGAAGATGAATACGTTTCCATTTGGGTCGTCTGGTAGTGCTGAGGTTTTTGCATGGGCTACGCCTTTTGTTAAGGCAACTTGGTATTCATGCGAGTTTGTTGGGTCTACATTTGGTATTACTTTTGTGTTGACTCCTATTTTTGGTATTACTACGCTAAAGTCTTTATCTTTCGCTACTATTATTAGCGCCTTTTTGCCTTTGTCTTCTTCAGATACATTGGTTTCTTGATTTATATCTGACTTTACTATGATTTTATCTATGTTGGAAATCAATCGTTGTGTTTGTTTGTATTTGAGTTCTTCTGCAATTATTGGTCTTAATGTTACGTATAATAAGCTTAGAGCTGTGGTTATAAAGAATATTCCGAGTATTGTGAAGTATTGTTTTCTTTTCATGTGGAATTTGTATGTAACTTGTTGATTAATTAAATTCTGCTATACGATTTAGCGGCGCCGCTCAGGCGCCGCTATCACATTCTTTCATTATAATAGTACTATTACACCGATTATCAGTAAAACAACTACAGCTAGTATTCCTAAACCTGTTAAGCTAAATATCTTTTGAATTAATGTTTTATGTTCAGTTTCATTACTACCATTATTATTTTCGTTTTTGTTTTGTGATTCTGTATTTTCAGTTTCAGCACCTTTTATTTGACCTTCTTGATCTTTTGCGATTTCACCTAAAACACCACCATTTGCTTCTTCACCTGGTACTACTACTGTTTCACCTGTAGTTCCACCTGGCGCTACTGTGCTTGAACCTGGCACTACAACGAGGGCCTCTTCTGGTTCTGTCGTTGCCTCCTCTGTTGTATTTTTATTTGTTACAGTTTTCTCAACTATTACAACATTTTCTTGTGCCACCACATCTGATGGATTGTCGTATTTATCAAATGCTCTTATTGCATAATATTGTGTTTTTCCACAAGTACTACCAGCCACTGTATCAGTATATTCATACTTCTCGTTTGGCCCTATTGTAATGGTTTTCACTTTTTTATCTTCGCCTACTGAAAATTTCTTTTCGTCTGATCTATAGACTTCTACATATGAAGTTTTACCATCATCAGCAGTTTTGAATTTAATTTTGTATTCGCAATCATTCTTTTTCTCAACTTCAAAATCTTTTGGTTTATCTGGATTTTCAGATGAATAATCTACGGTAACTGTTGTGCTATACGCATTATCATCACCCGCTGTCGCTAAAACTCTAAATTCATAAGTTCCACCTGTGCTTAGTACATCGTTTGTAACATCACAAACCTTAGAGTCTCCTTGATAGCTTTCTGATTTTTCTATTTCTATTGTTTGGAAATCAACGAAATTTGTTGTATTAGGCTTTTTGACTTGACATTTAGCAACCATTTTTCGTTGACCTGTATCAACTGCTGAAAATGTTAAACCAAATGTTTCGTTTGTTGGTGTTTTTGGTTCTTCAACTCTTACAATCATTGGGTAAGATTCCTCGGCTTTAGCAACTTTTACGTTTGATAAATAGAACAACGTCCCCAAAAACACCACAAGAATCATGCTTGTGATTATTTTCTTTTGCTTTCTACCAGCCTTTCGCTTTTTAGTTTTTGCATTTTTAACTAACATATTTGGTCGAATTCCATATAATAATGCACCTGCGCCAAGTGCTAACATTGATAATATTAATATCATTAATGCTGAGCTCGAACCTGTAGCAGGTAAAGCTGTGGTAGAAGCACCAAGTACTTTACCGTTTTCATCTGTTGTTTCAACAACTTCTTCTTTATCTTCAACCTTTGCTTCTGCTTCTGGTGACTTTGTTTCTGTTGCGAATGCAACATCTGTACCAACAAATACATTAGATGGATCTTCTGAATCAGGTAAATTACCATCACCTGTCGCATTAGCATACTCAGTAGAATTATCGACAGTTGTAACCGTTGCCCAAGACACATCTTTTACTATTCCTGGATCAACTTTTGCTGAATCAACATCAGCTATAAAACTCATTTCTATAACTGAACCAACTGGTATATTACCTAAATCGCTTAGATCCCATGAACCTGGTGAGTGGTACACCGGTTCAGGAACTAAACTAGTAACATCAGCTCCGTTTGCCAATACTTTATATGAACCTGGGTGATATGTGAAACCACTTGGCAACAAGTTTCTAACAACATTAGTTGGCTCACCAGTAGATTCATCTCTACCCATTAGTACACCACCATTATCACCTATTGCTTTAAGTGTAATGATGAATCTAACTGTTAGATTAGGATTATTGAGCAACATTTCAGATGTTGCATCATTTGATTCAGATAATTCTGCTTTAACTGGTATTACACCATTACCAAAGTTATAGTTTGTATTTTCAGTGGTATCAGGAATTGTAACCACATAGCAACCATTGTTTATTTTAAACCCTTCGGTATCTTCAGTTGGGTAATTTTGTTGATATCCTGTTTTTTGTATTTCACATATTTGATATGTACCTGGTATTAAACCTTCAAAACCATAAGCTCCATTCTCATCTGTAATCGCTAGTAAGTCTCCGCTATCATATGAATTATTTTGATTGTAATCTATATATATTGACCAATCTGCTAATGGTTTATCTATACCATCTTCAAAATCACCACCACTATTATTTATATCTTGAAATTTAATACCTTTTATAGTGCCTAATTCAACGTTTCCAAAATCACACCCATACATATAATCTGGCCTTGTATTAGCTACGTCACATTTGCTTTGATTTTCTTCACCTGGTGTTGTTTGATACCAACCTTCTTTTTGGTTTTCTGTCACGAAGTATGATTTACCAGCATTAACTGTAAATGAGTAATAACCATTTTCATCTGTTGTTGTTTCAGCTAGTATATTACCTTCTTCATCCCTTAATGCTATTTCCCAACCGGGTAAACCTTGTTCGCCATTTGGTAATTCTACAACCTTAGACAATGTATCTACGTTGGGCTCAACTCTGTCCCATTTTCCGTTGGCATTTTCATCGTTAAATTTATAACCTTCTATTTTTGATTTAGAAGGAGCATTGAAACCTACACAATAATATGTTTTACCGTAATCAAAACCATCAATTCTATCCCAATTATCATAATGGTATGCATCAGTATTACAATAGAATTCCGCTGAATAATTATCACTATCATCTCTATTTGATTCAAAAGTAAATGGAACATCGTATTGTTCTAAAACTTCTCTCATCCAAATGAAAGATTGATTATCATTAACTGAAACATTTACTTGAGCCATACCATTGGCATCTGTCGGTCCGAATGTATTCCATGGGTCACCTGCTGGGCCGACAAAATCCCCGCCCGGATCACCAGCACCAGGTCTACCCCACTCGAAGTACCTACCTTCTTCTAACCAACAATGACCATCGCTCTGATTCACCCAGTCAGTAGCTGTATTTTCGTTTACCCTTGCTGGCATGTTCGCATCAGCACCCCAATTTGGTAAATATTGCTCATCATCGCACATTACCTTTGTTGCTATTACCGTTGCCAGGGTTAAATTTCTATTTGTAATAGTAAACTCTTCTGTTTTATCATCTACTGTGACTTCCCCCGTACCATTTGCTAGTTCATAATCTGGTTTCATTGTTTCTTCTAAATCGTAATCACCATAAACCACATTCTCAAAAGTTACACAACCATCGTCACCGGTAGTACCTGACTAACCTTTGTAAATAGACACATCTAGGCTATTGTTGTTATCGTTTCGATTATCGCCATAAACATTATCTAGTATTCTAAAGTTTAGTTTTTCATAGTCATTTAATTGTTGACCAAGGTAATATTTATAATCACTTGCCGGATAATCACTCCAATTTGTTGGTGTATTGTTAATCATTATACCTAACCAACCTGTGTGTGGCGGGTTAAAATCATTAACGTTTATCTTTGGGAAATACGGACCTGTGTATCCATCAGATGCTAATCTTTCAGAAAAGTTTGCATCTGATTTTAACCCGCTGTTACCGCGATAATAATAGTAACCACTTGCAACTAACACATAACTACCCGGTGCCAGTTCTTCAGAATAAACTGGATCACCACCCTGAACTGGAACTTTAATATCATTCATATCTTCACCCAATAAACTTACATTCCACCCGCTCAATCTTCTACCCTTTGTATCTTCTTTACAAACTGTAACAGTGCTCGTTTTTACTTTTACAGGGCAACTTGCTAAATCGTTTATAGATCTAGTACTGTCTGCTATTTGATTAACACTTGAAGCAAAATCAAATGAAAATAATCTCTCAGCATTATCTGTTGCATAGAATTTGCCGTTGTCTTTGTAAACCATACCTGTTGACTGAATGTCGGTATCTCTTACTTCTGTAGCTTCTAGTGTAGCTATATTAATTTTGTAAAGTTTTCCACCTTTAACATGCGCGTACAAATCGCCATGATCGTCAAATGTCAAATCGCCACCCGATCTTGTAATTGCATCAACCTTACCTAACTCAGTAGCTACTGCAGTTGAAGTATTTATTGTGTATAAGAAACTATCTGAACTCATTGCATATAATTTTCCGTTTTGATCAAATGCTAATTTATCTATTACCTTTTTAATACCTGTGTTTCCTACTAAAACATTAGTTCGTGAGTTGATGTCGTAATATGCAAGTCTCTTGTTACCATTATTATTACTTGACCATCTTTCAATATAATAAACATTTCCTGTCGTTGGCTCAGACGCAGCTGCAGATGAACCAAACATTAACGTATCAATCAATGTTTCAGTTCCTGTTGATAAATCTATTGTTGAAATTGCACCACTATTATTAACACTAAAATCTTCTGCACATGATTCAAGTGCTGAGCAACCTAAATGTCTTAATGATATCGTACCTTTGTCGTTTGCGGTTGTTATAGCAAAATCAAAAACTACAGATGTTGGTAAGTTTTCATCTGCAAGTTTAAATACATCTAGATGACACCCAGAACCACAGTTACTTTCGTTTTCTAATTTGTCAAAACCAATACCTTCAGTTAATGCTGTGACTTCCCCCTTATAAAATTCTATAGTACCTGCAAATGCTTGATAACTATTATCGTCTTTTTTGAGCAAACTAATCGTTAAATCGCCATCGTCATAAGTTAACACTGCCCCCTCAGTTTGATCTGAAGTTGTAGCACCTGGCTCTAGAACAAACCATTCATTCTTAGGTGCAAGCTTATTACCATACCAAACATCACCTTCGTAATCTGTATTAATCTTTACAAACATTTGATTCTCGTCACAAACTGGCTTAGATGGTTGAATTTCTTCAACACATTTATAAACATTTAAGTCTATTGTGCCTTCGTTATCACTTAAACAACTTTGATTACTACAATTACTTTCATACCAATCATCATACCAATCGCTTATTACAAATTCTACGTTTGTATTTACGGGGAAATTAAGCGTTCCACTATATGTATGAGATGAATTGTAGTCTCCCCAATCTATAATTCCGTAACCATTACCCAAATTACCAATTACTGATGTTACACCTCTATTCACACCATACGTGCCAAAATTGCTATTATCTGATGTATTTGAATATGCGTATGCGGCATCTGCCCTTCTTTCGCCATTACTGCCAAAACCATAATCACCGTTGGCTTCTAATACATATGTTTGATTCTGTGCAAACTCATAAGTTGCAACATTACCTTGATGGCCATCTAAAGTTAGAGTATCAGTTAAAATCTGTTTCGTGTTAGTTGGGCATTGATTTCCACCAAACTCATATATAGGAACTAATTGGCATGTGCTTGTACAGAAGTAACCATCTTCTACACCTGCTTCACCATCACACTCTTCGTCTTCGTCTACAATACCATTACCACATAATTGTGGCTCTTCTGGTTGTAAATCATTTTCACAAGTTTGTGAGATGCCTTTTACTGCATCTAGGTCAAACCCATCTGCAGTACTTTGATGTAATGAATAATCAGTTGAATCAACAACTTTTATATATTGCACCCAAGTAAACCCTACATGGCCGAAATCTATTGTGGCTTCTTCAGATGTATTTGTAACCTCACCTATATAAACCCAAGGTTGTGCATCAACTTGTTTTACATACACCTTAGCTTTCTCTTCTGGATATGTTGACCTACCATATGTTGTTTCATAAAGTACTAAATCGTCACCAGAAATACCAGAAATATCTGTGATTGGATGTTCAAGTTCAACTTCAATATCACCGTTTACACCTATGCTAAAGAATATGCCATCATTTTCACCTAATACGCTATCTGGGTTACTTCTATCTGATGATATTGTGTTACCAGCTTTGGTTGTACCTTGATTACTTGAGATGACTTCATTTGCCCAAGCTGAATCGCCTTCTACACATGCGGGACCTAAATACTCAACTTCACAAATATTGCTCCAATCTGACTGTAATTCATCTGTATCAACAACATCATCGTCATCATCATCTACCCATGCCATAACTCTTGATTGATAAACACCAGGCGTACCTGGGTTACCACCAAATGTTCTAAAGTTTGTATATTCATTTGTGTAAACTTCATGACCCTGCCAACTTGAATTGCTTGGTGTTGTAAACTGTCTTAAATACTTTAAGTTGTCGTAATCAGTATCATCTGACATTCTCCAATGAACTGATATATGGTTAATGTTTGTACTACCACCCATGCAAGCAATTTCATTTGCGTCTGGATAGTGTGGTACTGAACCATCATCACCATCACCGTTATCTTCATTGTAACCCGTTTGAATTGGTGCCATTAGTACTGGTGATACTTCATTTTCAGTATTTTCTCTATTGTAAAAATTAATATTACCTAATTCACACATTTCTTTATCTGAAACTGATTTAACAGTTACATTATCAACAAACATTCCAAATGAATCGGGTGTACCTATTTCTGTAAATTGAAGTGAAGCAAATTTTGGTTCACCTGTTGGAACAACATTAAAAGTAAATGTCTCATGATGCCATTGTGGTTGAGATAAACCAACGCCTGATGCAGAATGTTCTTCTTCATAATCATCACTTAAATTATCACCAGTTAATGTTACTTTTATTTGATTATCTTCTATACCTGGCCTTGGTGACCAATCATAACTTAACTCATATTGCATGCCATTGCTCTCTGTATTTGAACAAAGTGATGTTAAAACTTGATAAATTTTCACGTTTGCGGGTTCACCAGATGCATATCCCCAATCTGTATCGAGTTCGGCATACTGTTTACCCTCTTTTGCTACCCACCCATTTACACTTCTTTGCAGTTCTAAAAGTGCTGTATCAGGTCGAGTTTCACCATTATATTCTGAACTACCACCAAACCATAAGACTTCCCAACCCAACTCATCATACCCATTTGGAAACAATTGCCAATTTGATGTAACTATAGGTGATTCGAAACCACCATTTGTTACTAAATTACCTTCTGGGTAGTAATATTCACCATCATTAGTTAAATAAACAATGTAAGACGTTGCACCCATTGGTGTATAATCACTTGCTTCATGATCTGTATCTTCAGCAACTCTGTAAACGCCATTTGGCAATTCATCAAATGAATAACTACCATCGCTACTAGTTGTTGTAGATTCGTAATCTTTACAATCTTTTGTTATATCGTCATCAACAAATTTGCATAAATTTATTGGCCAACCTTCTATGGTGCCACCGATTCTATATGCGAGTTTTTGACCATTAATTTCGTGTAAAGTTTCTTCAACTGTTATTGCTTCTTTTTTCACATATGCTTCACTACAATATTTACATGTTCCTAATCTGGGATTTCTGCATTGGGTACGACGACAAATACCATTATTTGGTCTGCTTACATTACAACCACTACCACCATTATTTAAATTGTCTCCACAATCACATTCACGATTTGGTGATATTTTAACAGTTAAGTCATAAGTGCCTGCATCTGTAGGTGCTGTAATATCAAATGTTTCTGTAAAAACTTTGACTCTTGCATATGCCACATGTGCTTGATCGTTTATATGGCACTGCCAATCTCCGTCGCCTATTTTGTAAGCAGTTGAACGCCACGAAAACCTTCTTAACCTTGCTTTAACTTTAACACCGACTGTTTCGCCACTATTAACTGTAGTGGTATTACCATTATCAACCTTCACTTTTGTAATTTTGTATATGTACATCGGCCACGGAAACCACACGGTAAAGTGATCAACATTTGTGGCTTTAACTGTATTTTCATCTGTATCTACATCAACATCTACGTCTGAATCATCTGTTACATCTTTTACAACATCATCATTTTTTAGCTTGTTAACATCTTCTAAATCGTCTTTATCTTCTACATAGCCTATTGTTACGTCGTCACCACTCACCTCATCATCAACAGGAAACGTTAATGCATATTCAAATGTTTCATTTTCCATTGGTGATGTAATATCGTAAGCCTTGTCTGTAAGTGATCCTAGAGCTTCTTTTTGTTCGTCGGTAAGTTCTATGACTTCCACATCAATATATCTTGTATCTTCAGCATTTTTATCTGTATCTATTTTTGTAAATTTTATTGTTGGAAATTTATCATCTTCTGCCTCTTCAAAGTCAAACTTGTACTCCTCACCCTCTTTTACATAAATTCTATATTTATTGTCGTCGAGTTTTTGCCATTTACCATATGTAATTTCAGTTTTGTCTGTATTGTTTTTATCTGTTGTATTTTCGTTATTATTCTTATCAGTATTATTTTCTGTATCTCTGTTTTGGTTTTCTTTGTTGTTATCCGTTGCTGAGCTTTCGGCTACCACAGATTTTTGGTCTTTTGTGTTATCTGTGTTGCCTGTTTTTTCTGTAGTTTCTGTGCTTTCAGCATCTTTTGATTCTTCTGTACCTACTGTTTTCTCTGTATCTTTAGGTAAATTATCTTCGACGTTGGTTACATCTTGTTTTTCTGTTTCATTATTTTCTTTTGGCTGATCTGAGTCAGTGTTATCATCTTGATCTTGTCTAATTTCATCATTTTCTGCTTGATCTTCTTTAGGTTGATCTGAATCATTTGATTGATCAGAACCCTGTTTCTCGTTTTCTGATTGATCGTTTGTTTCTTCTTTTACTTCTGCATCATCTTTAGATCGTTCTTTTGGTTGTTCATTTGGTTGTTCTTTAGATTCGTCTTGCGATTCTGTATCAGATGAATCTTTTTGTTCTGTTGCCGATTCTGCATCTTGTTCTTCTTTTGGTTTGTCTTTGGAACCTTCATTTGAGTCTTCTTTTGGCTCGGTCGATTCTTCTTTGGAATTCGAATCTTCTTTGACTTCCACCTTAACAACATCAAAAGAATCTTCTTTGGTGTCTGCCGACTCTTCTACTTGATGTGTGTCTTGTTGGGCATAAACATTATTAGGGGGAACTGCATAAACTAACGGCAAAAAGGTTTGAAATACCATTGAAAAAAGCGCTATAAAATCAAGGTATTTAAAAATGCCTGTTTTATTCATTTTTATTTTGTTTTGGACAGGTGAAAGAACAACTAGGATACAGCGAAACTTTCACGACTTCAGTTGTGAAAGTTTGGGAGCGTTCATTTTCTGGCGCTTAAATTCTTCAAATAGGTTGTATTCATATATCAAATTGCTAATTTAACTGAGTGAAGCATACTTGTTTTATGAAAAACAAGTATAAATGTCCAACCTGTAAATC
>JALWZX010000060.1 GCA_027002375.1 candidate division WWE3 bacterium
ACATCATAAAGATTAAAAGATTAAATCATTATGAAAAATTTATTTAATATTGTAATTAAACATGAGAAATCCATTTAAAAACCCAAGATTCACATTGCTCATTGTTAGTTTCATTACACTCGTTGGCGTTGTCATCGCATTACCTAAAGTGCCCGTAAATATACACTATAAAAATATAAATATTGACACTACGATTGGTGGTTACAATATAAATTGGTTTGGTGGTCGAGTTCAACGTGATTTAGAATTGAAAAAAGGGTTAGACATTGCTGGTGGTGTTAGTGTATTGCTAAAAGCCGACATGTCCAAAATTCCAGAAGAAGATAGAACAGAAGCTCTAAAATCATTAAGAGATATAATTGAAAAAAGAGTTAATTTATTGGGAATTTCAGAGGCAAATGTTCAAACATCAAAAGTTGGTGATGAATATAGAATCATTGTAGAGCTTGCTGGTGTTTTTGATACGACCAAAGCTTTAGATGTAATTGGGCAAGTGGCGCAGTTGGAATTCAAGACAGAAGCTCCAACATCTTATTATGATGCTAAGGAACAGAAAATTTTAGAAGAAAAACCAGAAGATTTTGACGCAGAAAATAAAAAGGCAGAAGAAGAATATAAGAAAGCAATAGATGAAGGTAAAAGTGGTGAAGAACTGGCTGGTATTCCACAACAAAGATATATAGAAATTCCAGATTGGCAATCTTCAGATCTAACAGGTGCAGATTTAAGAAAAGCATCAGTTGCGTTGAATCAGCAAACTGGTCAACCCGAAATACAATTAGAATTTAATGCAGAAGGCGCAAAAAAGTTTAAAAAACTCACAGAAGAGAACTTAAACAAACGAATTGCAATATTTTTAGACAATCAAATTTTAATGGCTCCAAAAGTAAATTCTGTAATTGCAGATGGTCATGCTGTTATAACAGGTCAATTTACAGTAGACGAAGCTAAAAACATTGCGACACAATTAAACGCAGGTGCGTTACCAGTTCCTGTTGAAGTATTAGAACAAAGAACAGTAGGTCCAACACTTGGGCAAGAATCTGTTACAAAAAGTTTAGTCGCTGGTGCAATTGGGTTAGGTCTAGTTATATTATTCATGATAGCTTATTACGGTTGGTTAGGTGTTTTCGCAAGTGTATCCCTTATGATATATGGAATTATAACGTTGGCACTTTATAAATTTATACCTGTTGTATTAACATTGCCGGGATTAGCTGGGTTTGTGTTGTCTATTGGTATGGCTGTAGATGCAAATATTTTAATATTCGAAAGAATAAAAGAAGAATTAAGAGATGGAAAGCCAAGAGATGTTGCATTTGAAAATGGATTTGGTCGTTCATGGGATTCAATAAGAGATGCAAATGTGGCGACATTAATAACTGCATTCATATTATTTAATCCATTCAATTGGAGCTTCTTGCCACAGTCTGGGCCTGTAAGAGGTTTTGCATTAACATTAAGTTTGGGTATATTTATTAGTTTATTTACTGGTGTAATAATTACTAGAAACTTAGTAAGAGTTTTTTACAGAAAACCAAAACGACAACATAAGAAGTCAAAACTAGAGCGAGATGTATTAAAAGAAGGCAAAAGCGTTTCAAAGGAGGAATCAAAATGATTAATTTTATGAGATACAAATATGTATACCTTAGTATATCTGCAATCGTTGTTACAATATCGATTATTTCACTAGCATTATTTGGGTTAAAACCTGCAATTGATTTTACAGGTGGTGCACTTTTAGAAGTGACTATAAATACTGATAAAACTGTAGATACTGATGAATTAACAAATGATATAACCCAAGCCGAAGGTGTAAATGTTTATGCGATTCAAACAGTAACTGGCCAAAATAACTATATTATCAAGACGACTTATATTGATGAGCCAAAGAAAAATGAAATTATAAATAAAATAAAAGAAAAGTATGGTGATAACGTAACAGAATTACGGTTCGAAACAGTTGGCCCAACATTGGGTAAAGAATTATTAATGAAAACTGGTGTGTCAGTTCTACTTGCATCATTAGCAATACTTTTATACGTAGCACACCAATTTAAAGACAAGTTATATGGAATCTCGGCAATACTTGCAATGTTTCATGACACTATAATTTTACTAGGCGTATTTTCTTTGCTCGGTCAATTTTACGATGTTGAAGTAGATATGCTATTTGTTACAGCACTTCTTACAACATTAAGCTTTAGCGTTCACGATACAATTGTTGTGTTTGACAGAATACGTGAATCTCTAAGGCGTGGCATGCCATTAAGTTTTGAGCAAATAGTGGATAAAGCAGTTACAGAAACCTTACCAAGATCGTTAAATAATTCACTAACAATAATATTTGTTTTAACAACATTAGCACTTTTAGGTGGTGTTACAGTCAGATGGTTTGTTGTTGCGTTGCTTGTTGGTACTATTGCAGGTACATATTCATCAACATTCGTAGCATCCCCATTGCTTGTGATTTTTATGAAAAAATTCAGACACAAAAAATAGCAATCTTAGGGTTCTTTTGACAAATTGTTGATTTCATACTATTATAACTTTGATTTCCACATAAAACATAAATGGTATTTTAGTGAGCAAATCAATTAACTAAAATTATGAAAGGAATAATACTAGCAGGTGGCACAGGTTCTAGACTTAGACCTGTTACGTTTGTTGTAAATAAGAACATATTGCCAGTTTACAATCAGCCGTCGATATTTTATTCGGTCGATTTATTAAGAACAGCTGGTATAAAAGAAATCGCAATCATCGCAGAGTATCACTATCTAGAAGATTTTATAACAATACTAGGTAACGGTACTGATTTTGGCGTGAAACTTGAATATATTAGCGATACACCTTATAAAAAAGGTCCAGCTAGTGCAATATATTATGCTAAAGATTTTATTGACGGGGAATTCGTAGCGGTAGTTTTCGCTGATGGCATTTACGATTTAGACATAAGCGAAGATGTCAAAAACTTTTCAGGTGGCGCAGTGGTTTATTTAAAAGAAGTTGATAATCCATCACAATTCGGAATTCATGAAATGAATAAAGACGGAAAGATAATTTCGATAGAAGAAAAACCTGAGAGGCCTAAGTCAAATTTAGCATATACTGGACTAACACTTTATGATGAAAAATTGGTTGATTACATTGAAATGATAAAACCAGGTCCAGGTGGTGAATATTACACCGTAGATGTAAACAAAATTTATTTAGAAAGCGGTACATTAGAAGGTAAGGTGATTACTGAATTTTGGCAAGACATAGGAACATTTGATGGTTTACTTTCAGCTAGCAACTATATGAAAGAGAGGTCAGAAAAACGGGGGCAGAAAAACATAGAACGAATCTCATTTAAGGATTTCACAATTTGATATTCACTTTCCACAACTAATGCTGACTGCGTAAGCTGTCGGCGTCTCACCGTTTTGTGATAAATAAACATCAACTCCGTTATAATTTATAATATGGACACTATAAAAATCTTCGGTGGCAACCCATTAATTGGTGAAGTTACACCAATACCAAACAAAAATGCGATTCTTTCTGCTTTGCCTGTAGCGATTTTAACAGATAAAACGATAACCTATCATAATGTTCCAGACACAACTGATGTAAAAATTCTTCTTCAATTATTAGAAAAGCTCGGGGCAGAAATAAACCGTGAAGACTACAACAATTTGACAATTAACTGTAAAAGTATAAGTTCCACAAAGTTAGATCATGATTTAGGTATTAGAGTTAGAGCCTCCATTATGTTTGCGGGTCCATTACTAGCCAGATTTGGTAGAGCTGAAATTCCAATGCCCGGTGGTTGTGTTTTAGGTAAAAGATCTATCTCTGCACATATTGACGTTTTTTCTAAAGTTGGAATTCAAACAGAATTTGGAGACGATTATGTAACATTTACAGTTCCACCCAAAATTCAAAAAGAATATCAAATATGGCAATCAGAAGCTAGCGTAACTGCAACAGAAAACCTTGCGATGTACGCATCTGGTACAGATGCAAAATTTACGCTTGTTGACGCAGCCAGTGAGCCACATGTCACTCAACTCTTAGAATTACTTAACGATATGGGTGCTAATATTAGCGGAATTGGTGCAAATCTAATAAAAATTGAAGGTTCTAAATCTTTGAAAAACGCTGAGTATACCCCACAACCAGACTTTGTAGATATAGCTGGGTTAATAGTGGCTACAGCAATTACAGATGGAAAAGTTAGAATAAAAGGGGCAAATATTTTCGAAACTGTTGGGGGTTTTGTGAATTGGTTTAGAAAATTTAACATACAAATTCAGGAAGATGGTGATGACTTGGTTGTAAGTAGAAAGGGTAAACTAAAAATCGACTTAAAAACGTCAGGATTTCCTATGGCAACATCAACTATGCCTAAATTCTCGCCAAGACCATGGCCAGGTTTTCCTGTAGATTGCTTGCCACCTGTAGTTACACTTGCAACAAAAACCGAAGGGCAAATTCTAATACAAAATTGGATGTATGAGACAGGCTTAGATTTTATAAGAGAACTAAATAAAATGGGGGCAAATATTATGATGTGTGATCCTCAAAAGGTTATTGTAACAGGTCCAACTAAATATCGAAAAAGTGAGATTGTAACACCTGCAATTATTCAAGCATGTAAGTCCATTTTTTTGGGAGCACTTTGCGATCCGGTAGAAATCGTTCTGCACGGTACAGAAGTGTTAAAGCGTAGATACCCAAACGTTTATGAAGTTTACAGGTCATTGGGTGCAGATATAGAACTCTTATAATATGAGAAAATATATTGAAACAGAAAAAGGTGTCACAGCTAACGATGTAAAAACTATAATCGATAAAGTAAAAAAAGAAGCCTGTGAAAAATTTGGCGTAAAATTGCGAAAAGAAATAATTCTACTTGGTGAATTCTAGCTTCTAATGATATTATTCACTAATAATTTGCGATATTAATGGTATAATACAAATATAAATTCGTTTTATGCCCAACTTATTATGCTAAATTATATACTAATAATTCTACTATCGTTTTTTTTAACCATTTTAATCAGTATCCCTTACATAAAATTACTTTACAAATTCAATATTAGAAGAATATCAAAGACAGATTTAGATAGGGTTATGCCAGGTAAAAAAATAAAAATGGGAACTCCTATCATGGGTGGCGCGGTTATAATTTTAACGATAGCGGTGCTAACCACTTTATTTTTACGTCATTGGGATTACTTTTATATGATATTAATAGTTTCTATCCTTGGCGCATTTTTGGGCGGTATAGACGAATACACAAATACTCTTGGTAGAACTATATTGGCCATAAGAAAGAGTAGGCCAAATCCGAAAGAGAGTTTAATAAAAGTTAGTGGTTTTTGGGCTAATATAAAGCACTTCGTTTTAATTCCATGGCGTTGGTTTGAAGAATCTTTAAGAATTATGGGAAGTGAACAACGTGGTTTAAAAAGCCATTATAAATTCCTTTTGTACATTTTAATAACATTTGTTGTGGTTTATTTCTTAATATCTAACAACCACTTGCCAGTATTCTATTTTCCTTATTTAGGTGCAATTGATTTTGGATGGTTTTATTATGTTATTGTTATATTTTTATTAATAGGTTTTGCAGTAGCATTTGGAATTACAGATGGATTAGATGGTTTATCAGCAGGAACTCATGCGATTTCTTTCTCAGCATTTGGTTTGCTAGCCGTATACTTGGGATATAGCGAGATGGCAATGCTCGCTTTCATAATTGTAGGAGCTGAACTAGCTTTTTTGTATTTCAATATTAAACCGGCTCGAATGGAAATGTCCGATGTGGGCACTTTACCTTTAGGTATGCTATTTGTAATAACATCTATTCTAATATATAGAGAGGTATCACTTTTGTTTATTGGTGCACTTTTTATAATCGAAATTTTATCCAGCGTTGGTCAACAATGGTCTGTAAAGCTTAGAAAGAAAAGAATATTATTAGTTGCGCCTATACATCATCATTTTGAAAAACTAGGTTGGTCAGAAAATAAGGTTGTGGAACGTTTTTGGTTGTTTGCAGTTATTAGCGGTTTAATAGGTATTGCTATTGCATTAATCTAAATAAGTTTGTATAATGTTTTCAACTTTGTTCTATTTAGAAGTATTTTAAATTTAATATAGTTTTAACTTGTTCGCCAGCATTTGCCTTGAACACAGCTAAAACTAGCGATATGTTTTCTAAAGATGTTATCATATCGCCTATAACCAAGTCCGGTAATTTCGGTAGGTTTAACAATTGCCCAATTTTATATGTTGACAACTAGCAGTTTTATTTGTTATATTTACATTCGCGCGCAGCGGCATTAATAACATACATTATGGTGGCGGTCTTTCTAGATCGTCTTTATTTGTATGTAAAAGTATACTAGTGAACTTTTATTAATGTTGGTTGTTAATATTAAATGAGAATTGCATTCTCTAAACACAACGTTGATTATTTACCCGTAAATCCAATAAAAATACAAGTTGATTCATTTAATTGGTTGATAACAGAAGGTATAAATGAAACATTAAATGGTATTGGGGATATTTACGACAGTACTGGTCGTAATTGGGTATTGACGTTTTCAAACCCTAGAATAGATAAGCCAAACAGAACACCAGATGAAGCTATAAATAAGGGAGTTACTTATGATGCTCCATGGTACATTACAGCTACTATCAAAAAGAATGGTACAAAGCAAAAGAAGGAAAAAGAAATTTATATGGGTGATTTGCCATTAATGACAGAAGATGGTGTTTTTATTGTTAACGGTGTTCAAAAAGTAGTTATAAACCAACTTTCACGTGCCCAGGGTGTGTTCTTTGGTTACGACGCTGATAACACAAGTTCAAGACTTTTGCCGAATGCAAAAATATTACCTTTTACCGGAGCTTGGATAGACTTCGAGACGAATAGGTATGGGGTTTTGACTGTTAAAATTGATAGAAAAAGAAAAATTCCTGTTACTACATTGCTTAGAATCTTTGGTTTAGATACAGATGAAAAGATATTAAGAACGTTTGAAAAAGATATAAAAGACGAAACTGACAATATCATTTTGAATACATTAGAAAGAGATGTGGCAACAAATTATAATGAGGCTGCTTTAGAAATATATAAAAAAATGAGGCCAGGTGAACCATTGGTTGTTGATGCGGCTAAAGCTTTGGTTGACAATATGTTCTTTAATGTTAAGAGATATAGTTTAGGTAGAGTTGGAAGATTCAAATTAAATAAGAAATTGGGCTCTAATTTCCCAGAAACAGAAGAGTACTTTATTTTACAACAAAAAGATGTTGTGGAAATCGTAAGGTATATTGTACATTTGTGGCAAGGTGATGAAGGTTACACGACTGATGATATTGATAGCTTGAAAAATAGAAGAGTTAGAGCTGTTGGCGAATTGCTACAGTCAGAAATGAGATATGGATTTTACCAATTAGAAAGATTAGCTAGAGAGAAAATGGCATTACAGCCTAGAGAAGTTTTACCAGATCCGTCGGTTTTAATATCACCGAGGCCAGTATCTTCTAGGGTTATTTCGTTCTTGGCGTCTGGTCAATTATCACAATTATTAGGACAATTTAATCCATTAGATTCATTAGATCATAAAAGAAGACTCAGTGTTTTAGGTAAGGGTGGGTTAACAAGAGAGAGAGCAAGTTACGCTGTTAGAGATGCACACCCTACACATTATGGAAAAATAGATGCTATAAGAAGTCCAGAGGGTACAAACATAGGATTAGTAACATACCTTGCTTTATACGCAAAGTTAAATGAGTATGGTTTCTTAGTAACACCATATGCAAAACTTGAAAAGAAAGGAAACAAAATAAAAATAACAGATGATGTAGAATATCTTGCCACGTATGACGAAGAAAAATACAATATCATTGGTGGTGATGTAGAAATAGACGGTAATAATATAGTTTCAGAAAGAGCTCCAATGAGAAGGGGTACAGAGTTTTTCTTAGGGTTTACCAAAGACGCTGATTATATTGAAATTTCACCACAGCAGATTCTTGGTGTTTCCACAGCACTTATTCCGTTTATTGCAAATGACGATGTCGCTAGAGCATTAATAACTGCACAACAATCATCGCAAGCGGTACCATTAATTAAACCTCAAGAACCAATTGTTGGTACTGGTATAGAAGGTTTTATTGCTGATAGCGCTGGATTAACAGTAAAAGCGCCAGAAGACGGTGTTATTGAATATGCTGATGCTAAAAAGATAATCTTAAAGGGAAAATCTAATACCCATGAACTCAAACTAACTAATTTTGTACAGTCTAATAGTGATTCTTGTTACACACAGATACTTAAAGTTAAAAAAGGTACAAAAGTTAAAAAGGGTGACTTGTTAGCAGAAGGTCCTTCAAGTAACAATGGTGAATTGGCGTTAGGAGTAAACTTAAGAGTTGCCTTTATGAGTTATGAAGGTTTTAACTATGAAGATGCATTTATAATTTCAGATAGAATATTAAAAGAAGATTTGTTATCTTCTGTTAATATTTCTGATTATAGTATTAAAGTATTGGAAACAAAATTGGGGCCAGAAGAATTAACTGCAGACATACCAAATGTGTCAGAGTCAGCATTGAGAAATTTAGATGAAGATGGAATAGTAACAATAGGGTCGCATGTGAAGTCAGGTGACATTCTTGTTGGTAAAATTGCGCCTAAGGGTCAATCAGAATTATCCGCTGAAGAAAGATTGTTAAGAGCAGTATTTGGCGAAAGAGTAAAAGATGTTAAGGACAATTCGCGTAGATTGCCTCATGGTAGATCAGGCGTTGTTATTGATGTCCAGGTTTTAACACCTAAAGACAAAGAACAAATGGCCAAAGGTGTTATAAAAGAAGTTACAATCAAAGTTGCTGAGTTCAGAAGAATATCTGTCGGTGATAAGTTGTCTGGTAGGCATGGGCAAAAAGGTGTTATTGCTAAAATTGCACCAGTTGAAGATATGCCACATATGGCAGATGGTACTCCAGTCGACGTTATAATTTCCCCATCATCAGTTTTAGGACGTATGAATATGGGAAACATACTAGAAACACATCTTGGGTGGGTCGGTGGTTTAACCGGTAAAAAATATGCAATATTACCTTTTAGAAAAGTTACTAGACGCGAAATTAAAAAAGAATTAAAGAGTGCAGGCTTGCCAGAAGACGGAAAAGTTTATTTATACGATGGTAGAACCGGTGAAAAAATGGAACAAAAGGTAACTGTAGGTAACATTTATGTATTCAAATTACATCACATGGCAGAAGAGAAAATTCATGCTCGTTCAACAGGCCCTTACTCGTTAATAACACAACAGCCATTGGGTGGTAAGGCTCAGATGGGTGGTCAAAGGTTTGGTGAAATGGAAGTGTGGGCATTAGAAGCATATGGTGCCGCAAATATTTTAAATGAAATGTTAACGATAAAGTCTGATGATATTAAAGGTAGGTATATGGCATTTCAAGCTATAATCAAGGGGCTCAAGATTCCAGAGCCACATATACCTGAATCATTTAAATTATTGGTTAGACAATTAAACGGATTGTGTTTGTCTATAACACCAATTATTTACGATGAAAATAAGAAAATGCTTATCGAAAGTTCCTTAGTTAGTAAGGAGGATCTATAATGGTAAATTTAAACAGTTTGCGTGATTTAGATGCGTTAAAGATATCACTTGCTTCATCTGAAGCAATCCTTTCATGGTCATATGGTGAGGTTTTGAAACCTGAAACAATAAACTACAGAACATTTAAGCCAGAAAGAGATGGTTTGTTTTGTGAAAGAATCTTTGGTCCTGTCAAAGATTATGAATGTGCTTGCGGTAAGTACAAAAGAGTCAGATTTAAGGGTGTTGTTTGTGATAGGTGTGGCGTGCAAGTAACGTCTTCAAAAGTAAGAAGAGAAAGAATGGGGCATATAAAGCTTGTTTCACCTGTTGTTCATGTTTGGTATTTTAAAAATATACCTTCAGTATTAGCAACTTTATTGGGAATTCCACCAAGAAGTTTAGAACTGGTGATTTACTTTTCATCATTCATAGTTACAGATATTGATCACGATGCAAAAGAAAAAGTCTTAGAAAGATTTGATGATTTAGCTGCAGAAGCAAGGGAACAGGCTGGTTTAGAAATAGAGAACCAAATTAGTGAAATATACGAGAAACTTGATGAAAAAATAAAAAGCATAACTACTGAACCAGAATCTAAATGGAATGAAAAAACAAAAGCAAAAATAGAAGATTTAAGAAAGGCAGTAGAAGATCAAATTGGTGAACTTAGAAACAAACAACTTGTAGAACAAGAGAAAGGCGAGTTAGAAATTAGAAAACAAGAAAAAAAGATAAAAGAAGTAGAACTTCATACAATAATGACTGATAGAGAATATGTATTATTAGAAGATTATTTAGATGAATTTTGTGAAGTATCAATAGGCGCTGAGGCTATAGAGAAAATATTAGAAACTCTAGATGTTGAAAAATTAGAAAAAGAATTAGAAGAATCTATTTTAACAGCAAAAGCTTCACAGATTGAAAAGCTTAAGAAAAGATTGAGAGTTGTTAAGAGTTTTAAGAACGGAAAAGTAGATCCCAAAAACATTGTTATTGACGTTTTACCAGTGATTCCACCAGATCTTAGACCTATGGTTCAACTTGAAGGTGGTAGATTTGCAGCATCAGATCTAAATGATCTATATAGAAGAATTATTAACAGAAACAACAGATTAAGAAGGTTGTTAGACCTTGGAGCTCCAAATATAATCGTCAGAAACGAAAAAAGAATGCTTCAAGAATCTGTTGATGCCTTAATTGATTCGTCAAAAGTTAGAAAATCTAGAACAAGAGAAAGAAAAGTATATAGATCAATAGCAGATTCTATAAAAGGTAAGCAAGGTTATTTTAGAGCTAATTTATTGGGTAAAAGAGTTGATTATTCTGGACGATCTGTAATCGTTTCTGGACCATCACTTAAAATGCATGAATGTGGTTTACCTGTAGATATGGCATTTGAATTATTTAGACCATTCTTACTAAGGGAAATCATGGCAAGGGGTTTAGCACCAAACATGAAAACTGCTAAAAAAGTTTTAGAAGAACGATCAGGTGCAATATACGATATATTAGAAGAGTTAGTAAAAACAAGGCCAGTTTTACTAAATCGTGCACCTACACTTCACAAGTTAAGTATTCAAGCGTTTTATCCAAAATTGGTGCACAATAAAGCTATTCAGCTACATCCTGTAGTTTGTGCCGGATTTAACGCTGATTTCGATGGAGATCAAATGGCTGTTCACTTGCCTTTGTCAGAAGAAGCCGTTAAAGAGAGCATTGATCTAATGCTTTCTACCAATAACCTTTTAAAACCTGCAGATGGTGGTGTCATTACCGTGCCTTCAAAAGAAATGGTTTTGGGGATTTATTATTTAACAAGTATAAATCCACATTTTTATATGTACAAAGTTATTTTTGCAGATGAAAAAGAGGTTATGCAGGCCTTGGGAAATAATGTCATTAAGTTAAGACAAAAAATTAAATATTTGAAAGGCGATGAAGTTATAGAGACTTCTGCTGGAAGAATAATATTTAACGATTTTGTACCAGAAGAGTTAAGATTTATTAACGATGAAATTGGTAAAAGTGGAGTTAAAGTTTTAGTACAGAAATCTCTAAAATTAGTTGGAGCAGAACGAACAATAGAATTTATCGATAACTTAAAGAAATATGGATTTATTTATTCTACTAAATCAGGTGTATCACTTTCTATTTTTGATACACAAAAGCCAGCCGACATGGAAAAAGTTATAAAAGAAACAAAGAAAAAGGTAGCTGAAATTGAGCAAAATTATTACATGGGTTTGATTACTAGAGAAGAAATGATAAAACTATCATTAAAAGTTTGGAAAGAAGTAGAAAATCATTTCGACGAGACAATTTTGAGTCACTTGGACCACGAGAATCCTGTAAATATTATTATTAGAGCAAAAGCTGGTAAAGCTTCACCAGTTCAAATCAGGCAAATCGCCGCTCTAAAAGGGCTAATCGCTGATCCAAAAGGAAAAACAATAGAATTACCTGTTTTAGGAAATTATGCTAATGGGTTATCAAGTTTTGATTACTTCTTGTCAGCACGTGGTGTTAGAAAAAATTACATGGACAAGGGGCTAGGAACAGCTGATGCAGGTTACTTAACTAGAAGACTTGTAAATGTCGCACAAGATATATTAACTAGAGAAGATGATTGTGGAACCAAAGCGTACAGAACTGTTAAAAAAGGTGATAATACACCAATTATGGAATGGAATGAAAGAATTATTGGTCGATATTTGGCCGATACATTAAAAGATTCAAAAGGTAAGATAATAGGTAAAAGAAATGAATTAATTACTGAGGAGATGGCAAAGAAAATTGGTGAATCTGATATTGATGAGGTTCGAATTAGATCTGTATTAACCTGTGAAAGTGAATACGGAGTTTGTTCCAAATGTTATGGTACAGATTTGTCTAAGAACGAAGAAGTTAAAATTGGAACAGCAGTTGGTATAATGGCAGCACAATCCATAGGTGAACCGGGAACACAATTAACAATGAGAACGTTCCATAGTGGTGGTATTGCACAATCTGATATAACGCAGGGTTTACCAAGGGTAGATGAACTTTTCGAGGCAAGAAAACCTAAGAGTCAATCTATAATGTCACATATTGCAGGTAAAGTTGTTATAAATGAAGAAGAAGACAAATTGATAGTTAAGATAGTTCCAACCAGCAAAAAAGAGTTAGAAGAAGTTTACGAATTAGAGAAATCAGCAGATTTAGCTGTATCAGATGGTGATTTAATTGCACCTGGAAACCAAATTACAAATGGTGCAATGAACTTGCAGGAAATGTACGAAACAGTTGGAGAAGAAGCAACAAAAGAATATATCTTAAATGAAGTCCAAAAAACGTATGCATCACAAGGTGTTCAAATCGATGATAAGCATGGCGAAACGATAATTAGACAGATGTTTAATAGAGTAAAAATCATCGATGCTGGTGACACTAAACTATTGCCCGGTGACATTGTTACGATATATAAACTAGAAGAAGAAAATAAGAAAGCGGTGAAAAATGGTAAAAGAGAAGCTACTTATGAGAAACTATTATTGGGAATTTCAAAGGTGTCTATAAACTCCGAAAGTTGGCTTGATGCCGCGTCTTTCGAAGAAACCAGCAGGGTGTTAACAGAAAGATCTATTGCAGGAAGTGTTGACAAACTTATAGGATTAAAAGAAAATGTGATAATTGGTCGTCGTATCCCAGTTGGAGATGCAGCACGATTAAAAAAAGAGGAGGTATAAATCATGCCAACAATAAATCAATTAATAAGAAAAGGTAGAAAAAGAAAACCAAGAAAACCAAAGACAAGAGCGTTGTCTGTAATGTTCAACGCAAAAAAACGTGAATATGTTAAGGTGTATTCACCTTTTAAGAGAGGTGTTTGTACAAGTGTTAGAACAACCACACCTAGAAAGCCAAATTCTGCTTTGCGAAAAGTGGCTAGAGTTAGATTTTCAAACGGTCGTGAAGTAACAGCTTACATTCCTGGTGAGGGGCACAATCTACAAGAGCACTCTGTAGTTTTGGTAAGAGGTGGTAGAGTTAAAGATTTAGCTGGTGTAAGATATACAATTGTTAGAGGTACATATGATTTACAAGGTGTTGAAGGTAGAAAAAACAGTAGATCAAGATATGGTACTAAAAAGAGTTCATCAGCTGGTTCGGAAACTGCCGAGTAAAACACCGACAGTTTACGCTGTTGGCGTTTTGCCTTTATCTCGCCAAGGCGAGTTCGGCTACGCCGAAATAACTTTATCTGATTGTTTACACAATCAGCAGTTATGAAAAGTAATACTTAATTTAAATAATAATTATGCCAAGATCAAGAAAGGTACATAAAAGAATAAAAGAGCCTGATTCCAAATATAAATCAAGAGTAGTTACTAAACTCATAAACATGGTAATGGAAGATGGTAAAAAAAGTGTCGCACGTACAATAGTATATGAAATGATGTCTAACTTAAGCGACGATATAAAAGATGCGAGGGTGTTTTTTGAAACTGCTGTTAAAAACGTAATGCCAGAAGTAGAAGTGCGATCAAGAAGAATTGGTGGTGCAAACTATCAAATCCCAATTCCTGTTAGACATGATAGATCAGAAACTTTAGCTTTAAGGTGGATAATCGAAGGAGCTAAATCTAGAAAAGGAAAACCGATGGTAGAAAGATTAACTGAAGAAGTTAAAATGGCCTACAACAAAGAGGGGTATGCTATGACCAAGAAGGTAAACACACATAAGATGGCTGATGCGAATAAAGCCTTCGCGCACTTCCGTTGGTAATACTTCATATATTTGTTTATTATTTGTTAACCCATTTTGCATAATATGTAGGTATGGGAAAACAAAATGAAAGTAATAGAATCCAAAGTCTACCAGAATCTGAAAGGCCTCGTGAAAGGTTAATAAACAAAGGTGCTAAATCATTATCAATTGTTGAATTGTTTGAAATAATAATCTCAAAGGGTAATAGCAAAAGATCTGTTGTAAACATCACACACGATATACTTTCAGAATATTCAGATTTAAATGAATTGAAAAATGTTGCAGTAAAAGATTTAACTAAAATAAAGGGAATCGGGATAGCTAAGGCTTGCCAGATAGTTGCAATGTTCGAGCTAACTACTCGCCTTAACCTAATAGAAGAATCATTAGGTACATATATTGATTACAAAGCAGAAGATTTATTCAAGCTATTAAATTCATACTATTCAGATAAATCAAAAGAGCATCTAATTGTTATTTCACTCGATTCGCGAAAAAGAGTAAGTTCAATAGATGTAGTTTCGGTAGGAACAATAAATGAAACAATCGCACACCCAAGAGAGGTTTTTAAAACCGCAATTGATAATTTGGCTTCCTACATAGTTATTGCACATAATCACCCATCTGGTGATGTTCAACCATCATCAGAAGACCTAAGATTAACTAGAAGATTATTAGACGCATCTTATACAATAGGAATTCCAATTATTGATCACTTAATTGTTAGTGAAGAAGGTTACATGTCTATGAAAGATCAGAATTTATTAAATTAGAGTATATGTTGAGATTAGTAAAACATCGGCATTTTACGCAGTTGGTATTTTGCATTTATTTCCCTAAAGTGAGTTCGGTTACGCTGAAACAATTTCATCTGATTGTTTACACAATCAGCAGTTATGAAAAGTAGAAAAATTTCCTAATTAATCCAGTATCGAATTCCACATAAATATATTATAATGCTAATATGCAAAAACAATATAACGTAGAAGATTTACAAATCGACCAAAAATTAATTAAAGAGCCATTTGCCTTGCTTGAATTTGAAAAAAAACTAAGTAAGCAAATGAAGCCTTACTATAATATAGAATTGGGCGATAAAACTGGTAAGATACGAGCGAAGGCATGGACTGAATCAATCCCAAATTTAGATACTAACGCAGAAGTTGGAAATATTGTAGCCATAACTGGAAAGGTTCAATCATATGCTGATAAACCCCAAATAATTGTTGAAAGGCTTGAAGTTGTTGATGACATTGCGCCAGAAGAATTTTTAGTAGTAACTGAAAGAGATAGAAGCCAAATGGCTGATGATTTAAAAGCTGAGATAGATAAGACGCAAAATCAATATTTAAAACAGTTACTTGATCTTTTTTGGAATAACGATGACTACAGAGACAAATTTATAAACTTTCCAGCCGGTGAATATGTACATCATGGTTATGTCGGTGGTTTAATAGAGCATGTTTGGGAAATGAACGAATTAAGTAAACCATATTTGAAAATGTACAAGAATTTAGATCGTGATCTTTTATTTACCGGAATATTTTTTCATGATATTGGTAAATTAGAAGAATTAGACATTGTTGGGGCAACCATTATAAGAACTGTTTCTGGTAGGTTGATAACACATATACCTCAGGGTTTACTGTTTGTTGATCATTTGATACAACAAATCCCTGATTTCCCAGAAATGTTAAAAGATAAGGTGTTTCATATGATATTAAGTCATCAAGGTAAATTAGAATTTGGAAGTCCAGTAGTACCTCAATTACTAGAAGCTTTAGTGTTAAGCCAAATAGACGATGCTGGTGCTAGTATGAACCAAGCTGTTAAACATATAGAGAAAGAATATCAAACCGGTAATGAATTTACAGATTATCATAAATGGTTAAAGAGAAGCTTTTATCAAAAAGATTATTATTCGGATCCAAATAAGACAGACGAATCTATTGATGGTTCCTCTAGTACAGCTATTACTAGTGACGAAAAAAGATTTGATCGGGCAATAAGATCACATGCTACCAATAATTCCGATATCGTTAGAAATACTGATTCTGCTGAAGAATCTGAATCCATGAAAAAAGATAAGCAAAATTCGTTATTTTGATTTTTATATTTCAATCTTTACTTTATGCTTTTTATCTGTTCTGACTTTCTCAGTATAATGTGTAACTTTCGGTAAATACCCAAACATCATCATTGTTTCTGCATATAGCCATGGTACTAGTCCATATGTAAGCATGTTTATCATTGCAAATGGTGCTTCGAGAAGTGCTGTGTATTTTCTCCATTTAGGAAATGTTGATGGCACAGGGTATAATTTATGCCTAACATATGTTAATGGTATAAACATGAATATACCAGCGGTTAAGAATATACTAATAATTTTGGGTAAGCCATATGTTGTCGCTTGCATTCTAAAGCTCCTGTTTACAAATGTCAGAATAGTAAATCCAAATGTAATTAGAAATACAGAGGTGCGTACTAGTAGGTGCCTTTCTATTTTTAAATATAGCCAAACTAATTTTTGGTCGAGTGTCAAATTTTCTAGCTTACGTGTAAAGAACATTTTAAAAGCTATTGCTGTTGACACACTTCCCCATCCCCATCGTACTAGTTGCTTAAATAAATTTCTATGTGCTATTACATAATTTTCACCGCCTGTAGCGTCACTGTAAATTGGTAGGTGAAAATATCGTGCAGAAAAATCCCCTTTTCTTGCCTCAAATGCGCGCCAATAAAATAGTGTGTCATCAATAAATTTGACATCCCAATAATTTGCCGAGATTAATGTATCTAAAGATGTGGAATAACAGGCAAACGTTTCTGATAACCTTGATTGTGTAGTCCAACTAGATAGTAAACCCAATGTTAAGTTTGTAGCTTCTATTCTAGCAAGTAGCGGAACTTCCCAAATATTATTGGTAAATAAATGAACTGCCGTTTCATAAAACCTATTGTATCGCTTTTCATCTATTAAATAGTTATAAGTGACTGCAGCTAAAAAATGATGGTGTAATACAGCATCTGAGTCAAATGTTGTGAAAATGCAGTTATTTACTTTTAAGCCTTCCTTACGTAACTGTTCTATTGCATGTTTCGCCGCCCATGTTCTATTAGGTGATGCTACCCCTACGATTTCGTCGGGCAAACCTTTCGGATGAATAAATTGCATTATTCTAGGTAATTTATTGCCATATTTTTTCTTAATTTTGTTTATGGCATCGGTTACCCTTTCTTTTCCAGCTTCTTCGGTTCCAACAACAATAATAATTTTATCCTTACCAATTGACTGCCTCATAATACCCTTAAACGTTGGCTCAAGTACTTCGAATGGTTCTTTATATGTGGGAATTAAAAGTATATGTTTCAATTCCTCATAACTATCAGGTAATGTCTTTTTATTTGGAAGTTCGGCAAAATCTAGATTTTCTACCTTTTTTAACCAATCCGTCTGTAGAGCTTTTTCGTATTTTTTATAGCCTAAAAGTAAACCTTTTGCATGAGTTATCGCCATATAAAGCCAATATATTGCTATAAATGTTAAAACGAATGTTGCGCCTTTGGGGTAAATTATGCCAAGCCATATAGGCATAAATATCATTAACCACGATAGAAAGCCGGGTATAAACATAAATAATCTATCTGTTTTTTTCTTTGGATTTATCATTATTAATATAGCTGTAATATACAATTAATGCTCACTGCGTTCGCATTATCATTTGTTATTCACTTCGTTCATAACATCCTGTAATGCTCACTGCGTTCGCATTATCATTTGGGCTGGTTTCTCGCATGTATCGCATTTTAGTATACCACAGATATTTAGATTGACATTAAGTTATTGCCCTTTTATTTTATTCATGCAATAATTACATGCGCTAAGTTTTTAGCAGGCTAAAGTCTTGTATTATAATAAAAATTTAGTGCTTAAACGTAATGTTTCATTATTAATAATGATAACGACAAGGCACGACAGTATGGTCGTGAATGTGAGTTGTAAATCTCGCTATCTAGAGATTTTGCAGTTACCATTTGTATCGTGCAATTAGTACGAATTTATGGTTTCTGATATTAACACATAACTTATAATAGTTAGCATTTTGTAATACGCAAGTTGTATTATACTTATGCATAAAAATAGTATATGGCAGACGTTCATGTAGCCGATAAGGCACAACAGTTTACAATTGACAAGATTAGAAATATAGGAATAATTGCGCATATTGATGCTGGTAAAACTACAGCAACAGAAGCAATATTATATGCGACTGGTTTAAGGCATAAAATCGGTGTGGTTCATGAGGGTGACACTACAACAGATTGGATGGATCAAGAAAGAGAAAGGGGAGTAACCATTGTGTCTGCCGCTGTTACATCATTTTGGAAAGATCATAGAATAAATATAATAGATACACCGGGGCATGTTGACTTTACGGCTGAGGTAGAGAGATCTTTAAGGGTTTTAGATGGTGCGGTTGTTGTTTTGGACTCAAAAATGGGTGTTGAAGCGCAGACTGAAACTGTATGGAGACAAGCTGATAAATATAAAGTTCCGAGAATTTTTGCTTTTAATAAAATAAATCAGATCGGTGGTGACTTTTACAAAACATTAGAATCTGTAAAATCACGACTAACTGAGCATGCTTATCCTGTTATGTTACCAATTGGCAAAGAAAAAGAAATAAATGGTTGGGTAGATTTGGTTACAATGAAAGCTTATAGATACAATGAATATACAGATAAAACATTAATTGAAGAAGAAATTCCAGAAGATATGAAAAATGAGGCTATGGTCTATAGAACACATATGATCGAGAAAGCGATTGAAGCCGATGAAAAATTAATGGAAAAATATTTATCCGGTGAAGAACTTACTGTTGATGAAATTAAAACAGCAATTAGAAAAAGTACAACAAGTTTAGAGATAGAATTTTATCCGGTTTTTGGTGGTGATTACAGGGGTGTTGCTGTTGAACATTTACTAGATGCTGTTGTTGATTATTTGCCATCACCATTAGATACTATGCCTGCACAAGGTACTGATACCAAAACTGGTGAGACATATATTTGTAAGCCCGATAAAAATGAAAAATTCGTAGCGTTAGCATTCAAGGTGATGACAGACCCGTATGTCGGTAGGTTGGTCTACATTAGGGTGTATTCTGGTACATTAAAATCAGGGTCGTACATTTATAATACTACCAAAGGCAAAAAAGAGAGAATCGGTAGAATTGTCTTGATGCACGCTAATGATAGAGAAGAAATTCAGCAAGTGTATGCGGGGGAAATCGCAGCAGTTGTCGGTTTAAAAGATACATCTACTGGCGACACAATAACAGAAGAGGGTATGCATGTGGTGTTGGAAAATATATCATTTGCTGAACCAGTTATTTCCATGGCTATTGAGCCTAAGACAAAATCTGATCAAGAAAAAATGGGGCTTGCTCTAAAGAAACTTATGGATGAAGATCCTACTTTTAAAGTTAGTACAGATGAGGAATCAGGACAAACTATAATTTCCGGTGTTGGTGAATTCCAGTTAGAAATAAAAGTTGATTTGTTGAAAAGAGATATGGGGGTTGATGTAAATGTCGGTGCACCAAAGGTTGCATACAGAGAGACGATACAGGGTTCGGCAGATGCTGAAGGTAAATATATAAAACAATCTGGTGGTAGAGGTCAGTATGGACATGTTTGGTTAAGAGTTAAACCGTTAGAAAGGGGCGAAGGATTCAAATTTGTTAATAGTATTGTTGGTGGTACGATACCTAGGGAATATATTCCGGCTGTAGAGAAAGGGGTGAAAGCCGCTATGGAAAAAGGTGTTGAATGGGGTTATCCAGTTGTAGATGTTGAAGTTGAACTTTATGATGGTTCTTATCATGAAGTTGATTCGTCTGAAATTGCTTTTCAGTTAGCAGCAAGAGAGGCTTTTCAAGATGCTGTAAGAAAAGCAAAAATGATCTTGCTAGAACCTATTATGAAGGTTGAAGTGGTTACACCTGAAGAGTTTGTTGGTGATGTTATAGGCGATTTGTCATCTAAAAGAGGTATGATAGAGGGTACAGAGCAAAGGGGAAACGTACAAGTAGTAAAGGCTTCGGCGCCGTTGGCAGAATTATTTGGATACGTAACTATTCTAAGAGGTTTGACACAAGGTAGAGCTGCACCTTCGATAGAACCAAGTCATTATGAGGTGGTGCCAGCTAATGTAGCAGAAAAACTAAAAACGAAAGATTAGTATTGAATTTGTTATGATTTCTGTTAGAATAACATTTGACCTTAAATGGTAAAGTATTAAATTTAGTTAATTTTATTGCTGAGAAGGTAAAAAACGTTGTTTTGCCTATCTCATGTTAAACACAAAAATGGCTGACAAATTTGACAGAACAAAACCGCACGTCAATATCGGTACCATTGGACATGTAGACCATGGTAAAACAACATTAACTGCGGCTATCACCAAAGTCCTTTCTGATGAAGGAAAGGCGAACTTTAAGGCGTTTGACCAAATAGACAATGCGCCTGAAGAAAAAGAAAGAGGTATTACAATTAATGTATCTCATGTTGAGTATGAAACTGATAAAAGACATTATGCTCATATAGATGCACCTGGACACGCAGATTATATTAAAAATATGATTACTGGTGCAGCTCAAATGGATGGGGCTATTTTAGTTGTGGCCGCAACTGATGGTCCTATGCCACAAACTAGAGAACACATACTTTTAGCGCGACAAGTCGGTGTACCTAAATTGGTTGTTTTCTTGAATAAAGTTGATATGGTAGAAGATACTAGCCTTATTGAATTAGTTGAAGAAGAAGTGAGAGATCTTCTAGTAAAATACGGGTATGAAAAGGATACGCCGATAATAGCTGGATCTGCATTGAAAGCATTAGAAGGTGATGCAGAAGCGATAGAATCTATCAAAAAATTGATGGATGCAGTTGATGCATGGATTCCTACACCAGAAAGAGATCTTGATAAGCCTTTCTTAATGCCTGTTGAAGATGTTTTTTCAATACAGGGAAGAGGTACTGTAGCAACTGGTAGAATCGAAAGAGGAAAAGTAAATCTTAACGATGAGGTAGAAATCGTTGGTATAAAAGAGACTAAGAAAACAGTTGTAACAGGTATCGAAATGTTTAACAAACAATTAGAAGAAGGTTTGGCAGGTGACAATGTTGGTATTTTGCTACGTGGTGTAGAAAGAGATGGTGTTGAAAGAGGTCAAGTTTTAGCGGCACCAGGAAGTATTACACCTCACACAAAATTTGAGGCAGAAGTATATGTATTGAAAAAAGAAGAAGGTGGAAGACATACACCATTTTTCAATGGTTATAGACCACAATTCTATGTAAGAACAACAGATGTTACAGGTAACGTTACTTTGCCAGAAGGTACTGAAATGATTATGCCTGGTGATAATACAAAGATTACGGTAGAGTTAATTACACCAATTGCTATTGAAGAAGGGCTTCGCTTTGCAATTAGAGAAGGAAGCAAAACGGTTGGTGCTGGCGTAGTAACTAAAATTATTAAGTAAGTTAAACTAAGAAGTTTGACAATGAGCCCTCTGTAATACAGAGGGCTCATTGAAATTAGAGCACATTATGGCAGATAAGAAAAACACTGTAAAAAACAAACTCAGAGTATTATTAAAATCGTATGATACGAATACGATTGATCAAAGCGCACAAAGAATAGCAGAAGTCGCTATAAGAACGGGAGCCAAAATCTCTGGTCCTATTCCTTTGCCAACAAAAACTGAGATTTTTAGTTATCAAAGAGCCGCTTCTAACGACAAGAGATCATTTGAGCAATTTGAGAGGCGAACTCATAAACGTATTATTGATATAATAGAGCCCACGGCTAATACGATTTCTGAGTTGTCTAATTTAAAATTGCCTACCGGTGTTGGAATAGAAATAAAACAATAAATATTATCCCTGCTAATTAAATTATGTCTAAAACTAAGGTTTATAGAACAATTGAATATACTGTATATGAAGCTGTAAAAAAAGAAATGTCACAGCAATTTGATGATGATGGTAAAGTTGTTCCATATACAGCGTTAATGTTAAATGGCGAAAAGGACAGTGATGCTTTATTTGATAATGAACTTGGTACAAAGGTGTTGGTTGTCGGAAATTCCAAGGGAAAAGGATTCGCAGGAACTGTAAAGAAATGGGGATTTCGGGCCGGTCCTAATACTCATGGTCAAATAAAACGTCGGTCGTCTGGTTCTATTGGTACACAAGGACAGGGTCGTGTTATTCCAGGTAAGAAAATGGCTGGTAGAATGGGAAATCAAAAAATCACTATTAGATCTAAGGTCGTTGGTATCGATAAGCTGTCTAAAACATTGAGGGTGTCAGGTTCTGTTCCCGGAAGTAAGGGAAGTAAGGTTTATATTTATATAAAGAAAAATGAAGATTAAAGTATATGATAAAGATGCTAAAAATATAAAGAGTGTTAACTTCAATATCGTTGATAATGGTGTTAATCATGATTTAATTACACAATACATTCGTATTTACCAATTAAATCAAAGACAAGGAACCGTAAAAGTCAAAACCAGATCCGAGGTTCGTGGTGGTGGAAGAAAGCCATGGAAACAAAAAGGAACGGGCAGAGCTAGAGCTGGAACAATTAGATCACCATTATGGCGTGGAGGTGGTATAACACATGGACCAGTACCAAAAGAGTGGAATTTATCGCTAAATAAAAAAACGAAAAAGAAAATATTTGCCGATTCTATTATTCTCAAGATAAACGAGGACAAGTTGATGTCTTTTGTCGGTTTTGAATCATTAGAAAACCCATCTACTAAAATTACAAATAAGTTTTTAGAACAAATGAATTTGAAAAATAATAGAATTTTAATCATACATGACAAATCTGACGTACTATTTAAATCGTTTAGAAATATTAAAGGTGTTAGAGTCAAAAGTATCGATGATTTATCTGCCTACGATATTTTATCGGCGGATTATGTTTTGATAGACTCACAAGCGGTAAGTTTAGTTGAACAAAGAATAAGATGAATTATAAGAAGATAATAATTAAACCAGTTATTACTGAAAAAAGTCTAAAATTGGTTGCAAATCAAAATAAATATACTTTTATGATAACGAAGTCAGCAACCAAGGGGCAAGTTAAGCAAGCGGTCTCTGATCTGTTTGATGTTAACGTAGTGTCTGTGAATGTTCTAAAAAATAGAGGCAGAATTAAACGAAGTTTAGTAGGAAAAAGAAACGAATACTCAACTAAAGACACAAAAAAAGCGATTGTACAATTGGTAGAAAAGGATAGTATCAAAATATTTGAAGGAGGTAAATAATGATAAAGATATACAAACCAACAAGTCCAGGAAGAAGAAACCAGACAATTTTAATATCCGAATCTAATAATAAACGAACAGATAAAAAAATCCTTAAGAAGTTTAGTAAGTCTGTTCACAGAAAAGCAGGAAGATCTCATGGTAGAATTTCTGTTTATCAAAAAAGAGTTGGTGCGAAGAGAAGATATAGAGTGATAGATTTTAAGAGAAATAAATTTAATATAGAGGCGAAGGTAGTTTCTATAGATTATGATCCAAATAGAACTTGTGATATAGCATTAATCTCCTATGCTGATGGTGAAAAAGCATACATATTAAGGCCTAATGATTTAAACGTTAATGATGTTGTTATGTCAGGTGAAAAGTTGGAAGCTAAGGTTGGTAACACAATGCAAATGAAAAATATACCGATTGGTTTACCTGTGCATAATATAGAACTGTATCCAAACGCTGGTGGTAAGTTTGTTAGAAGCGCTGGAACTGCTGCCTATATTACGGCAAAAGAGGGTAAGTATGTGAATGTAAGAATGCCTAGCGGTGAGGTTAGAAGATTTTTGGGTGATTGCAAGGCTACAATAGGACAATTGGGTAGAGACGAATGGAAATTGGTTAAGTTAGGTAAAGCAGGTAGAAACTTCCATTTAGGAAAAAGACCTAAAACTAGAGGTAAGGCCAGATCTGATTCACACCCACTAGCTGGTTCGTATAGCAGAAGGGTTGGAAGACATCCTGTAGACAAGTGGGGTAATCTCTCGAAAGGTAAGAAAACTAGAAGAAGAAAACATACTAACAAGTATATAGTTAAAGATAGAAGAGTTAAGTAGAAAAAGCTTTTCAAATAAAGAATTTTCTGCTAACATAGGCACTTATGTCAAGATCATTAAAGAAAGGGCCATACCTAAACGAGAAATTAATGAAAAAGGTTTTTAAAGCAAAAGATACAGGTGATAGAACACCGATAAAAACGTGGGCTAGAGCTTCTACGATTACACCCGACATGGTGGGGCTAACATTTGATGTACATAATGGAAAGAAGCATGTTCCTGTTTATGTTAGTGAATCAATGGTAGGGCATAAGTTGGGGGAATTCGCACCAACTAGAACTTTTAGAGCGCATGCTAAAAAGAAGGGTAAATAATTAATATTTTATGAGCAAAAAAAAGGTAATTAACGAACAAAATAATATATTAATAAAAAGTACATACAAAAATGCGCATATTTCGCCAAGTAAGGTTAGACTAACTGCGAACGCCGTTCGTAGAAACGATGTTAAAAGTGCTATTAACAAGTTAACATTTTATAATAACAAGGCATCTAAAGTGTTAAAGAAGACTTTGCTATCAGCCGTAGCAAATGCTGATCAAAAAGGATATAAAATTGCTAATCTATATATAAATGATATTAAATTAGGTAAAGGTATGACCTTAAAGAGATTTAGGTATGGTTCACACGGGCATATCCATCCTATACTAAAAAGATGGTCTAATATAACAATTGAATTGGGAGTTTTAAATAATAATATTGTTAAGAAAAACAAGGAGGAAAATAATGAGTAGAAAGATAGATCCGAGAGCTTTGAGAGTTGGCGTTACGAAACCATGGTTATCATCATGGTTTGCTGAAGGTAATAGGTACGCTGACAGAGTTGTTGAAGATGAAAAAATAAGAAAGATTTTAAGAAAAAGGTTAAGAACTGCTGGATTAGATTCCATATTAATTGAAAGATCTATAAAATCTGTTAAAATCATTATTCGTGTTACAAGGCCTGGTGTAGTTATAGGAAGAAAAGGTGCAGGATTATCACAAATTAGAGAAGAAATAAAGAGAATAACCAAATCTGATATTGATTTGTTGATTGAAGAAGTAAAGGTTCCGGAGACAAGTGCAAGTGTGGTTGCTGAGACGATTGCAATGCAAATTGAGAAAAGAATTAACCCAAAAAGGGCTATTAATGTTGCGGCTGATAAATCAATTGAAGCTGGGGCGACAGGTATAAAGGTAGAGGCTAGCGGTACATTATATGGTCCTAATAGTATGGGAACAATAATTGTAACTACGAGAGGGCCTGTTCCAACACAAACCCTGAGAGCGGATATCGATTATGCAAAGACTGTTGCGTACACAAGAGGTGGAACAATAGGAATCAAAGTGTGGATTTACAAAAAGAGTTAATTAAGTTTATCAATTAAATTATGTTAATGCCTAAAAAGACAAAATACAGAAAGCAGATGAGAGGTAAGAATCGCGGTATTAGTACACGTGGGTATGAGCTTAATTTCGGTGAATTCGGTCTTAAAGCCGTTGATAGCGGGTATTTAACATCAAGACAAATCGAGGCTGCTAGAAGAGCTATAACTGGAACAACTAAGAGAGGTGGAAAAGTTTACATTAGAGTATTTCCAGATAGACCTGTTACCAAAAAGCCTTTAGAAGTTAGAATGGGTAAAGGTAAAGGTGCTGTTGATCAATATACAGCTAGAGTGAAACGGGGAAAAATGTTATTTGAGTTAGCTGGTGTAGAGATGAATGTTGCAAAAGAAGCATTTAGAATAGCAGCTGCTAAGTTACCAATGAAAACCGTATTTATTAATGGTGAGGAGCAATTATGACAATAGCAGAATTAAGAAAACAAGATATAAAAGAATTAAATAACATGCTAAAGGATAAAAACAAAGAAATTTTAGCTAAAAGAATTGATATAAAAATTGGAAAAGAAAAAAATACATCTGTGATAAAATTTTTGAAAAAAGAAATTGCGCAAATTAATACAGTTATTCGTGAAAAGGAGGTTCTAAATGAGCAGTAAAATACTAAAGGGAAAAGTTGTATCTGTAAAAATGCAGAAAACTTGCGTTGTAGAAGTGGGTACAGCAAAGAAACATAAAAGATATAATAAGCGTTATGTTTTGCATAAGAAATATAAAGCCCACAATGACAGTTTTGATTTAAAAGTTGGCGATTTAGTTTCGATAAAAGAGGTAGCACCTATTAGTAAAGATAAACATTTTATTGTAGTTAGTAAAGAATCTTAATTAGTATAAATTTTGTTATATTATGATACAAAAACAATCAGTTCTAAAATGTGCAGACAACTCAGGGGCAAAAAAACTAAATGTTATTGGAATTCCTGGGTATTCAAAAAAGCGATTCGCTAAAATTGGAGACGTTATTACATGTTCTGTACGAGGATCAACTGGGATTGGAACAAATGTAAAAGATCATGAAGTTGTAACTGCAGTAATTGTTAGAACTAGAAAAGAAATAAGACGTAAAGATGGTTCGTATATAAGATTCGATGATAATGCAGCGGTAGTAGTAGATAAAAACAAGGCACCCAGGGCTACTAGAATTTTTGGTCCGGTAGCTAGAGAGCTTAGAGACAATGGTTTTAATAAAATTGTCTCTCTAGCACCTGAAGTTTGGTAAGTATATTATATTGAATTGACGATTGATTGTTTCACGTCAGAACAATTTATCTAATTGGCATATGCGTTTAGATATAAATTGTAAAAATGTAATTATGAAAATTAGAAAAAATGATAAAGTAACAGTATTATCGGGCAAATATAAGGGTAAAAGTGGAACTGTTGAAAGGGTATATATACAAGAAGATAAGGTGTTGGTTGAGGGTGTGAATGTTGTAACTAAACACATGAAACCTACGGTTAAGTCTTCTGGTGGAATTATGAGGGTAAATAGACCTATCAACATTTCTAATGTTATGTTAATATGTCCGAAGTGTAATAAACCTACTAGAGTTAGTTATAAGGTAGAAAACGGTAAAAAATACCGTGTTTGTAAAAAATGTAATGAAGTTATTGATTAATAATGACGCTAAAAGAAGAATATCAAAAAACAATTTTAGAGAACTTAAAAAAAGAATTAGAGTTAAACTCGATATTCGCTGTTCCTAAAATTGAGAAGATTGTAATTAACATGGGAATTGGCAGAAACAGAGATAATAAACAGTTTGTCGAAGAAGCTATAAATGAAGTGACTATGATATCTGGCCAAAAACCTGCTTTAAGAAAAGCAAAGGTTTCAATTTCTAATTTTAAGCTTCGACAGGGTCAGCTAGCTGGAATATCGGCTACATTGCGTGGAGATAGAATGTGGGATTTTTATGAAAAACTTGTTAAAATAGTTTTTCCTAGAATGAAAGATTTTAGGGGAATTTCACCTAAATCTTTTGATGGTGCTGGAAATTATAATATCGGTTTTAGTGAACAAATTATATTTCCTGAGATCGATGCAAATAAAGTTATTTATAATAAGCCTTTGCAGGTTACGATTAGTACAACTGCAAAAAACGACGAGGATGCGTATAAATTGCTAAAAGCTTTATATATGCCGTTTCGCGAAGAAAAAAATAGATTATGCCAAAGAAATCACAAATAGAAAAATGGAAGAAACCTAAAAAATTTAAAGTTAAAGAATATAACAGATGTGAAAGATGCGGAAGATCACATGGATACATGAGAAAGTTTAAATTGTGTAGAATTTGTTTTAGAGAACTCGCACATGAGGGAGTACTTCCTGGTGTACGAAAAGCAAGCTGGTAATATGATGACAGATACTATATCAGATATGTTAACAAGAATTAGAAATGCTCAAAGTAGATCTAGCCTATCTGTTGAAATGCCATATTCGAGAAAACTTGAGAGTATAGCAAAGGTATTGAAAAATGAGGGTTATATAGAAGGTTATAAGGTTTTTAAATTCGATGGTAAAGTGTATAAAGGTTTAAATATAAGTTTGAAGTATGATTCTGAAGGAAACCCTGTAATTTCCCATATATCAAGAGTGTCTAAGCCAAGTTTGAGAGTATATAAAAAATATGGTGAAATAGGATCTGTTCTGACTGGTCGTGGAATATACATAATATCTACGTCTAGAGGGGTGATGTCTAGTAATGAGGCAAAGAAAAAAAGATTAGGTGGAGAGATAATTTGTAAGGTTTATTAAAATTAAAATAATAATATTATGAGTAAATTAGGAAAAACTCCAGTTGATATTCCAAACGGAGTCGAAGTAAAAATTGAAGACGATTTTGTAAAAATCAAAGGGCCAAAGGGGGAATTGTCTGTAGATAGAGTTACCGGTGTCGATATTGATTTAAAAGATAATCAAGTTGTGTTTTCTGTTAAAGATGAAAACGCCGAAAACGCAAAGGCTTATTGGGGTTTGATGCGGTCTCTTGTACAAAATTGTATCGTTGGTGTTACAGAGGGGTTCTCAAAAGAGTTGGAACTAGTAGGAATCGGTTACAGAGTAGAAAAAGTAGACGAAAATTTGAAGCTATTTGTAGGTTATTCGCATGATGTTATTGTTAAGGCACCAGATGGTATTACTTTTGATGTTGAGGGTAATACAAAAATAAAAGTATCTGGTATTGATAAACAAAAGGTTGGTCAAACATCGGCAGAGATAAGGGCCATTCGAAAACCTGAGCCATATAAGGGTAAAGGAATAAGGTATGTTGATGAGATTGTAAGAAGAAAACAAGGAAAAGCTGCAAAATCAGCTGCGTAAAATAATTATTGAAATTATGGTTAAACTGTATAAAACAAAAAGAGAACGAAGAAAAGCAAAAATTCGAAATAAGATTCGTGGTACTGTAGATAGACCTAGGTTTAACATTTTTAGATCGAATAAATACATCTATGTTCAAGCTATAGACGATGTTAATGGAATAACATTAGCAAGTTTTTCCTCGTTGGAGTTCGATAAAAAAGATTTGGGTAAGACCAAAACGGAACAGTCAAAGCTTGTTGGTGAGGAATTTGCAAAAAGATTAAAGAAGAAAAAAATAGAAAAAGGGGTTTTTGACAGATCGTCATATATGTATCATGGTAGAGTAAAGGCTGTAGCCGAAGGTATAAGAAGTGGTGGTATAGAGATTTAGCAAGTTTAATATAGTTAAAATAACATGCAGGTAACAAAAGAAAATAAAACAAAAAGAGAAGAGAAAAGAAGTGATGATGATTTTAATAAGAGTGAGGAGAAATCTGTTGAAGAAAGATTGTTAAAAGTGAGAAGAGTTTCAACTAAAAGAGCAGGTGGATCGTCGTTTCATTTTTCGGTATTAGCTGTTGCTGGTGATCGTAACGGCAATGTTGGTGTTGCAATAGCGAAGTCAAAAGAAAATACACTTGCTATACAAAAGGCAAAAGATAGAGCAAAAAAGGCAATGTTTAATGTTCCGATAACAGAAGATGGTAGTATTCCACATGAGGTTTATATTAAAGACGGGCCGTCAATATTGTATCTTAAACCAGCCCCTCAAGGTGCAGGTATTATCGCTGGTGGAAGTATAAGGCATATCTTAGAACTAGCGGGTTACAAGAACGTATCCGCTAAAATAATTGGAACAAATAATCAAATTAATAATTCATATACATTAGCGAAGGCATTAAAAAGTTTAAGAAAATAATATTATGAGTAATTTATTATCAAAACTAACAAAAAAAGATGGTGCTATAAAAAAATCTAGAAGAGTTGGCAGAGGATATGGTTCAACTGCGGGTGGGCATACTGCAACTAGAGGAATGAAGGGTCAAAAATCAAGATCTGGTGGTAAGACACGTGTATGGTTTGAGGGGGGGCAAACACCTTTGGTAAGAAGACTGCCATATAGAAAAGGTTTTAGAAATCACAACAAAAAAGATGTCGTATCCATTAGCTTTTATGATTTGAGTGATGTAATAGAGAAAAATGATAAGATTACCCCTGAGATGTTAATGGACCTAGGTATTATAGAAGCTGGTCTATACTCAGATTTTAAGATATTATCTAATGGTAAGATAACAAAAAAAGTAACATTTGAAGGTTTCAAATATTCTGCAAAAGCAAAAGAGAAGATTGAAAAGGTTGGTGGCGTTGCAAATTGAATCTAACGCTTTTGTGATCGTTTTGAATATAATTAACAAACATGATTGACGTAATAAAAAAATCTTTTCATATCCCTGAAGTAAGAAAAAAAATTCTTATAACGTTTGCTGTATTGGCATTATACAGATTTTTAATTCATGTACCTGTTCCTAATGTAGATCTAAACGCTATAAAAACCATCTTTGATCAAAGTCAGTTTTTTAACGTGGTTAACTTATTCTCTGGTGGTGGTTTATCTCAAGTTTCTATAATTTCACTTGGTGTTGGTCCATATATAACAGCATCTATTATAATGCAACTTGTAACAATGGTTATTCCGCAGTTAGAAGAATTATCAAAAGAGGGTCAATACGGAAGAGAAAAGATAAATCAATATACACAGTTTTTAACATTACCACTAGCTATAATTCAATCCTATGGTTTATATTTCATTTTTTCAAAACAAAGTGTTGGCAATTTATCTATAATGGGAAACATGACTTCTTTAGATATAATAATGATGGTTATTATAATGACAGGTGGTGCTTTTTTATTAATGTGGATAGCAAGTCTAATAACTGATTACGGTGTTGGAAATGGTGTTTCAATAATTATTTTTGCAGGAATTTTAGCCAGAATTCCATCTAGTATGGGTAAGATTTCAATTGTTGGTGCAGACGCAACGCAGATGTTTAATTTGCTTATATTTATAGGCATAGCATTGGTTGTTATTGCTGGTGTTGTTTATGTTAATGAAGCCTACAGAAAAATTGATATACAATATTCTACACGTGTTACTGGCTCTAAAACTCTTGGTGGAGGGTCTAGTTATATACCTGTTAAAATAAATCAAGCTGGTGTAATACCTATTATATTCGCTGTTTCGATCGTTCTATTACCAAGCTTTTTTGCAGGTTACTTGCAACAGGTTAATTCTGAACAGTTACAAAACATCGGTTTATGGATATCAATGAATTTTACACCTGGAAAGCCATTTTATACTGCATTATACTTTTTCTTGGTATTTATATTTACATATTTCTATACAGCTGTTACATTTAATCCAGAAAAGATTGCTGATGACGTTAGAAGGTCTGGTGGTTTTATACCTGGAGTACGCCCAGGAAAAGCAACGGAAAATTATCTTAGCTATATAATTACAAGACTAACATTCGCTGGAGGTATTTTCTTAGGTGCGATTGCGGTTTTACCATTGATTGTACAAAATTTTACAGGAATAACTTCTTTAGCTATAGGTGGTACAGGTTTACTAATTGTAGTGTCAGTAGTTTTAGAAACAGTTAAACAAATTGAAGCGCAAGTTATTACGCGTGAATATGAAACATTCACACGATAATTACTGTGCTTAAAAATTATGATAGATAAATTAGGACAAATGAAAGATCTTTACGCCTTAAAGAAGCAGGCAGACGCGTTAAAAAAAGAAATGGAAAAGATTCAGGTAGAGGTTTATGAGGGAGATTATAGAATTATAATGTTAGGTGATCAAACTGTGGTTGCTGTTTACAAAGATGACGTTGAAATGCCAGGGTTGAAAAAACTATATAATAAAGCATTAAAGGAATCACAGAAAAAGGTTGCAAAACAGATGCGTGGAAAGATGGGTGATATGGGTTTGCCAGGATTTTAATTAATAAATAACAAAACATGTCACGTGAAATAATATTGGTTCTAGGTCCCCAAGGTTCGGGTAAATCTACGCAGGCTAAATTGCTCGCAGATTATTTAGACTATCAGTTTCTTTCAACTGGTCAAATGATACGAGAAGCCAGTCAAAAACATAACGATCTTGCTGAAAATCTTAATCGTTATCAGTTACTTGGCAAACTTGTTCCCGATGAAATCGTAGAAAAGATGCTTTTTGACAGAATAACCGAGTCTGATAGTTTAGGATTTGTAATTGACGGATTTCCAAGAGATAAAAAACAACTAGAAGATTTTTTGAATTTTATAGAAGATAACGGATATGATTTTAATCACGCCTTTTACTTAGATGTGTCTTTAAGGGAGTGTTTAAACAGGCTTAGATTAAGACGCGAGATAGAGAATAGACCAGACGAAACAGATGGTGCGATTAAAACAAGACTTAATGTGTATTTTTCAAATACAGAACCATTATTAAGCAAATATGATAGATTGGGTGTTTTAGAAAAAGTAAATGGTGAGAAATCTATTCAAGAAATACAAGACAATATACAAGATATAATAAATAATTATTTAGAAAAATCTAGATTTTATGGGAATAACTAATATTTTAACAGATTCTTCGATTCCAATAATGAGAGAAGGCGGAAAAATTGCTTCGAATATAATGAATACGGCACTATTTTCTTCTGTTTCTGGCACAAAAACAAGCGATATCAATAATATAATAGAAGAAGAAATGAGAAGATATGGGGTTAAACCATGGTTTAAAGAAGTAGATAATTACCCTTATGCATCTTGTATATCGGTAAATGAAGTTTGGTTGCATGGAATGCCTAATGATACTGTCTTAAAAAAGGATGATGTTGTTTCAATAGATCTAGGTGTCAAATTTGAAGATCATTACATTGATCACTGTTGGACAATTTCTGTTAAGGATTCTTATGAATCAATGGATACTATACGAGAAGAATTTAATAACTCTGATGATAATGTTAAAAAATTCTTAAAGATTGGAGTTCAGGCCGTAAATAGTGCAATTGAAAGAGCTTATCCAAGAAATAAAGTTGGTGATATCTCATCGGCAATGCAATCGGTGGTTGAGAGCAATGGGTACTCAGTGATTGAAGGTTATGGAGGGCATGGTGTAGGTTATGGTGCTCATATGGAGCCTCATATTCCATGCTATGGAATAGAAGGTTCTGGTAAAAAAATAAAAAAAAACATGGGGCTTGCGGTTGAGGTGATGTATTCTATGGGAAATCCAGAGTGGATTGTTGATTCTAAAGACGGCTGGTCTATCATAACAAAAGACCACAGTAAAACAGGAATGTTTGAACACACAATAATAGTTACAAACAACGGTCCTGAAATCTTGACTGAGTGAGATTCTAGATTGATGTGAGGTTTTCTTTGTGCCTTGAATCAGTTGATTACCTATTCAGCTCAACCTTAAGGATTCGGCTTTTAGTGCCATAGTGAAGTACGAAATTAAATCACTATATTTTGTAATGAAATAAGTGTTGACTATGCGAAATATTGCTATATTATATTAAAAGTCGCACAATTTTGGAATTGAAATCTAATAATCAATTTAAACGTTATGATTAAGTTTCATGTAAATATCGACAATTATACAATTTGTGTTACAATTATGCAGTAAACTGGGTTGGATACCCTTTTCCTGCTAAGCCAATCGGCATTGCACTATACTAAATTTATGACAAAAAAAGATTTAATCGAATATACAGGTACAGTTATAGAAGCTTTACCTGACGGAAAATTTAAGATAAAACTTGATGATGAAGATAGAGAGGTGACTGGTTATATTGCCGGAAAATTAAGAAAATTTAGAATATATATATTGCCTGGTGACAGGGTTAAACTAGAGTTTAGTAAATACGACTTAGAAACGGGTCGTATAACTTATAGATTGAAAAAACAATTATGAAAGTTAAAGCAAGTGTAAAAAAAAGATGTAGACATTGTAAAGTAGTTCGCCGAAAGGGGAAAGTTTATATAATTTGTAGTGCGAATCCAAAGCACAAGCAAAGGCAAGGTTAATTATGCCAAGAATATCTGGTGTTGATATCCCAAATAATAAAAGAATTGTAATAGCTTTAACGTATATATACGGAATAGGTTTAAAAACATCAAAGCAAATATTAAAAAGGGCTAATGTAGATGAGAATATTAGGGCAAAAGATTTAACAGATGAACAACTTGCTTCTATTAGAAATGTAATAGAAAAAGAGCAGTATATGGTAGAGGGAGAATTGAGACGTGTAATTAATCAAAATATAAAGCGACTAAAAGAAATACGTTGTTACAGAGGAATTCGTCATACTAGAAATTTACCAGTAAGAGGACAAAAAACTCAGAAAAACGCTAGAACAAAAAGAGGTAAAAGAGTTGCAGTTGGTGGAGCAAATCCAAAAGCAGCCGCAAAGACATAGTTTTGCAGTTCTTTAAATTCATATAATGGCAAAAAAAACAAAGGTAAAGAAAAAAGTTAATAAAAGCAAAAGTGTACCTTCGGTTGGAAATGTTTATGTATTTTCTGGTTACAATAATACAATTGTTACTGTAACTGATTTAGATGGTAATACAGTATGTTGGGAATCAGGTGGTACGAATAACTTTAAGGGTTCTAGAAAATCCACACCATATGCAGCATCTGTTGTTGGTGAAAGTGCATCAAAGAAGGCTGTTGCCCTTGGCATGAAAGAGGTTACTGCATATATCAAAGGTATAGGTAGTGGTAAATCGCAAGCCGTAAAAGCTATTCGTAATGGGGGTTTAGTTATTAACAAAATAGTAGATATTACACCTATTGCACATAATGGGTGTAGGCCAAAGAAAAGAAGGAGAATATAATGTCAAGATATTTAGGACCGAAATGTAAATTATGTAGAAGAGAGGGAACAAAACTGTTTCTGAAAGGTGCTAAATGCTACTCTGATAAGTGTCCAATGAATACGCGAAGCTATCCACCTGGACAACATGGCCCATCACGTCGTAGAAGATTATCTGATTATGGAAGACATCTGAGAGAAAAACAAAAAGTAAAGAGAATTTACGGTGTATTAGAAACGCAGTTCAGAAGATATTACGAAAAGTCTGCGTCAAAGAAAGGTATTACTGGTGAGTTACTGTTACAAATGCTTGAGAGAAGATTGGACAGTGTTGTATATTCAAGCGGTTTGGGTCTATCAAGAATGCATGCTAGAAAATTAGTTAGACAAGGTAAAATTAAAGTAAATGGAAACGTTGTCACAATTCCATCATATCAAGTTAATGAAAAAGATATGGTTGAATGCGATTTCGTTGGAGCTAAACCAAAAGATGATAACGAAATGCCCACATGGCTCGAATGGAACAAAGATAAAAAGGCAATAAAGATTCTTAGACTTCCAGAAAGGGATGATATTAGTCAAGAAATTAACGAACAATTAATAGTTGAATATTATTCGCGTTAATAGAAAGATCTTTTTATCTTTTTATTACCGTATTATAAACATATGTATAATCTAAAAAAAATAAATTTTAATGTAATTAAAAAAGATGCAACTACAGGGGTTTTTGAAATATCGCCATTAGTTAAGGGCTTTGGATATACAATCGGAAGTGGAATAAGAAGAACTTTATTTTCCGCAACTCGAGGCGCTGCAATTGTTTCAGTTTCGATAGACGGTGTATCTCATGAGTTCTCAACAATAGAAGGTGCTACTGATGATGTCTTGCAGATCTTACTTAAATTAAAGAAAGTCATTGTTAAAATGTCACCTGAATTTGAACTTGATGATACTGTAGAACTCAAAATAGATGCTAAAGGACCTGGTGACGTTACAGCTGGTGACATAAGTAATGATGCAGGTGTTGAAATAATTAATAAAGACTTCGTTATTACATCGCTTAATACAGCGAAAGATACATTTAAAGCAACTTTAACGGTGAAGCCTGGATATGGTTATGAGCAGGTTGATGAAGATGCAGATGTTGCTATGGGAACTATTTTATTAGATGCAAATTATACACCTATCGTGAACGTCAGTTATGACGTTGATGTTGCTCGTGTTGGTAGAGATGATAATTTTGATAAATTAATATTAACTGTTGAAACAGATGGATCAGTTGATTCTGAAGAGGCGGTTAGAAATTCTGCAAAAGTATTAAAAGAATTCTTTTATAAGGTTGAGACAGGTGAAGATTATACAGAAGAGCAAGATGCTATATTGGCAGAGTCTACAGAATCACAAGAGGTTGCTCAAGAGGCTAGTACAACCACACAAAGTGGAATTGCATTAGATGAAATATCGTTAGAAGAGCTGAGATTACCTACAAGAACGGTGAATGCATTAAAGAAGGCAGGTATAAGTACACTAGCAGATTTAGCAGATAGATCAGAAGACGACTTATTAAGAGTTCGAAATTTAGGTGAAAAATCAATAAGAGAAATAATCGCTTTATTAGAAAAAGAAGGTTTAAAAAAGTAGTCTAGTTGAATTCCACGTAATAAATGAGACATAGAGTAAAAAGAACAAAATTAAATAGAGACAGAGATGGAAGAAAAGCCATTGAAAGAGGTTTACTAAAACAAATTATAGAGCATGGGCATGTAGAAACGACATTAATGAAGGCCAAATATATAAGACCAAGGGTTGAGAAATTGGTAACAAAAGCAAAAAAGAATGATTTAGCGACAAGAAGGTTGTTAATTCAAAGATTAAACGATAAAGTTTTGGCCAAAAAATTATTAGAGGAAATCGCACCTAAATACCAAGAAGTAGAGGGGGGATATTTAAGAATACGAAGAACAACTATCAGAAAAGGTGATAGCGCACAATTGGCAGAAGTGTCATTTGTAGAAGTAACACAACCAAAGATAAAAGAAACAAAGAATGATTCAAAGAACTCTACAAAGACTAAAAAAGCTAAGACAAAATTAGTCGAGAAGAACGAAGGTGAAAAAAAGGGTACCGCCAAACCAAATGGCAAGTCAGAAAGTAAAAAAGAAACAAAATAATTATGACAAAAACAACAAGTTCAACAAAAAAAGAGAACGTGGTAAAGAAATGGCACCATTTAGATGCTGAAAATAGAGTATTAGGTCAATTAGCAACAGAAATTGTAGAATTATTAATGGGAAAGCACAAGGTTGATTATTCACCAAATATGAACATGGGAGATGGTGTAGTAGTTACGAATTCCGCCAAAGTAGTGCTAACTGGAAACAAAGAATCAGGAAAGATTTATTATCGACACTCAAGAAAAGTAGGAAACCTAAAATCCGTAACGGCAGAACAGTTAAGGAGAATAAAGCCAAATGATTTAATCTATTTGGCTGTAAAAGGAATGCTACCTAAAAATAAATTAAGAAAAGTTAGGTTAGCTAATTTAAAAATTTACAAAGAAAGTGAACACCCACATAAAGGGCAAGTAACGTCATCGTAATTTATTTATTATTAAAATATGGCAGACGTAAAAAAAGAAACAAAAGAGCAAAAGAAAATAAAGTCGCCCAAAGAAGCAGAAAAGAAAGCAAAAGTTACAAAACAGACTAGTGATGAGTCTGATAAAAAAGTTGTAGATAAAGTTGTTGAAAACGATGTAGATACAAAGAATCTAGAAAGCACAGAAAAAGCTGATACCAAGCCCTCAAACGGTAAAAAGAAGTTTTATGCAGGTACTGGTAGAAGAAAAGAATCTGTGGCGAGGGTATGGTTGTATGACGAAAAAGGGGAATTTATAGTAAATGGTAAGCCTATCAAAGAATATTTTACGAGTAGAGAAGAGACATTAGAGTGGGTAAAACCGTTTCATGCAATTGGAATTTCTCATCCACAATCTAAATTTAGTGCTTCGATAAAGGTTCATGGTGGTGGTAGAACTGGCCAACTAGGTGCTGTGCGTTTAGGCTTATCTAGGGCTTTAGTAGATCTTGATTCAGAAAATAAGGGTGTATTAAGAACTGCGGATCTATTAACAAGAGATTCTAGAAAAGTTGAGAGAAAGAAAGCATTCTTCAGAAAAGCTAGAAAGAAACCACAATATTCGAAACGTTAAAGTATACAAATTATATGGCACATACTTGTCATTCGACCTTATATAGTAATTAGCAATAAGGAACCCCGAGCTTTAACTCGTGGAGTTTCATTTTATATACTTAGATGAATTATAAAGGCTATAATTTATTTCCAATAGGAATAGGAACATGGGGAATAGGTGGTTTTGCTTCAAAAGATACTACCAACGATAATAAACAAATCGATGCTTTGATTTACCTTTTAGAACATGGATTGAATTACATATCAATTTGCCATTGGTATGCAAAAGGCCATGCTACAGAAAATCTAGCAAAAGCAATAACCGAAAGTAGGACTAAAAGAAAAACGTTGTTTATAAACCAGTCAATATATTCACACAACAATAAGAGTGTAGAAGATATAGAAAGTGAAAGAAAAAAATTTTTTGATACACTGAAATTAGATTATGTTGATTCATTACAGTTAGATTTTGGTGTATTTCAAAAATATAATTATTTTGAAGTTATAGATTATTTGAAAAACTTATTATCTAATAAGTTAATTAAGTACGTAAATATAACTAATACTAATTTAGAATTTTTGAAAAAGTTTTATGAGGAATTCAGTCGTGATATTTTTGCATGTGAATCTGGTTTCAATTTTGAAATAAGAGAAAATTATGATAATGGTGTTTTACCTTTTTGTACTAGCCACGATGTATTAAATGTTATATATCAACCTATAAGAAGAAATAGAACAGCTAAAAGAAATTGGAAATTATTAGTAGAGTTAGCTACAAAATATGGTGTTACTCAAAATCAAATTATACTAAAATGGATAATTAGTAATGGGTATCTACCATTGGTTAAGTCAGAAAATATAGAGCATATTAACGAAAACATAAAGGCGTTAGATATAGAATTAGAAGAAAAAGATGTCAAGAAATTAAATGAATTTAGAGTTGCGAATTATAAACAACCGAAAATTGATTGGGGTTATGATAAAGAGGGAATTCCTATATATATGCTAAGTAATGTTTTTGATGAAGAGTACGATAGGCAAGTAAAAAATTAGTTTGCGGGGTGTGGCGCAGTTGGCTAGCGCGTACGCATGGGGTGCGTGAGGTCGTGGGTTCAAGTCCCACCACCCCGACCATTATAATTATGTCTGACTATATAGAAAACGAAGTTAAAATTCTAAACATTGATGCACAAGAAGTTGCAAAATTGATAGAAAGGTTAGGTGCAACCAAAGTTTTTGATGGAAAAAGAGTTTTTACAACATTTGATACTACTGATAGGTTCTATACCAAGAACAATACAATCATACGACTGACAGAAGAGGGAAAACTTAAGTTAAGTGTTAGTTATATGAACGAAAATGGTGATAAGGAAACTATTAAATTATTTACAAGTAGAAAAAAAGAAACTGTAGATTTCTTGTCTAGATTAAATGTTGTTCCAATTGCAAGAGTAGAATCGCATAGAGTTTCATATGAGCTTGATGATATAGATTTCGATATAGACAAGTTTCCTAAAATTCCACCATTTTTAGAGGTTGATATAGGCGCGGATTCAAAATATTCATTAGATGAGTTAGTGAGGAAGTTAAGGTTGGATGGAAATGAATTAGTTAGTATCGGAACTGAGGATATATATTCTAAATATGGCAAGGATTATTTTGAATTGTTTGCTGTGTAAGTTTTTGATCGAATAATATTTAGTGTGACCATTATAATTATGTCTGACAATGAGATTCTTGATATAGTAAATGAAAAAGATGAGGTGATAGGTACTGCCACGCGAAAAGATTGTCATTCAAATCCCCATCTAATACATCGTACTGTTCACTTTACATTGGTTGACCCTCGTAACAAAAAAGTCTTAATGACCATTAGGTCAAGAAAAAAGAAACATGATGGTGGCAAGTATTGCGTGTTGGGCGAACATATTTTATCTGGTAAAACATATATCGATGCTATAAAAAGAGGTGTAAATGAAGAGTTGGGTTTTGTTCCACAAAAATTCAAAGAGTTGTCACATAATATCTTTACATATGATAATCAAAGGGAATTTGTTCGTTTTTTCATAATTCTTTGGAATAACGAACAAATTAAATATGACACGAGTGAAATTGAAGATTTAGTGTGGGTTGACATTGATAAGATTGTATCCGCTGATTTAGATTATTCTGATATGACAAGGTATTGGATTAAAACTATCAAATGGAGCGATTCAATGTAAATTCTAAAAATTAAACTAATTACAGTGTCCATGTAATCTTGATATAATCTTTCGTATACATGTCTGAGACTAATTTATCTGAAACTACTTCCAAAAACTTAAAATCTAATATTTCTAAACTTTATGTTTACAAAGCTCTAACAGGTTCGTTTTTTGCTATTCCAATAATGGTTTTGTTTTGGCAAGATAATGGCTTGTCATTTACACAAATAATGGTGCTGCAAGCGTATTTTTCAATATTAATTGTTTTACTTGAAATTCCAACTGGGTATTTCGCCGATTTATATGGAAGAAAAGCATCTATCATAGTATCATCATTTGGTTTAGGATTTTCTATTTTAATTTATAGTTTTGGTAAAAGTTATTTAACATTCTTTTTGGCTGAAACATTTTTTGCAATACAGGCATCTTTTTATTCAGGTAGTGTATCTGCGTTGCTTTATGACACGTTAGTTGATTTAAAAGAAGAACATAAATACAAGGAAATTTGGGGCAAATCTATGTCTTATGGTTTGTTTGCATTGGCAATCTCTGGAATAATTGGTGCGTTTGCTGCAAAATATAATTTAAGATATGCAATTTGGTTATCCGTTCCATTCTTTCTTGCGACAATTCCATTTGCATTCTCTTTTACCGAACCTACTAGACATAAAATAGTAGTGAAAAAAGGGTACATGAAAGAATTATTAACAATTGTAAAAGACATATTTTTAAAAGAGAAAAACTTAAGGTGGTTAATAATTTATTCTGCGTTGATATTAGGTTTGAATAAAGCAGGTGTTTGGACATATCAACCTTATATGAAATTGATTGGTATTGATGTCGTCTACTTTGGCTTTATATTTGCAGGGTTTGCAATATTTACAGCTATGATTTCCAAATATGCGTACATTATAGAAAAAAAACTAGGTAAGAGGTGGTCTTTGATTATGTTAGTAATTTTAACTTCGGCTGGTTATTTTTTTATGGGAACTCTCACGATTAAGTTAAGTTTAGCATTTATTTTTATTGGGCAGTTTGTAAGAGGGTTCAGAAGTGTGGTTGTTACAGATTATATAAATCAGTTAACAGATTCTAGTATTAGAGCCACGGTTTTGTCTGCAGAAAGTTTGATTGGGAAATTAATATATGCATTAATAATTCCACTTATTGGGTGGGTAGCTGATGTGTTTTCACTAGAACAGGCTTTATTGATGGTGGGGATAGTTACACTGTTAGTTGGTGGTATATTGCTTGGCATAATGAAAAACGATCATGTGATCTAAAATTAATAATTTGTAGACTTGAGGTTAAGTTCGTATATTAATATACTTTCTCTGTTGGTAGAAGTTTTAGCTACGATGGTTCCATATGGGTCAACTATCATTGTTTCACCTATGCTAGTTGTAACAAAAACTTTTTCAGACTTTGTTCTTATGGTTTGTTTGTCTGCATAATTTACATACAGAAAGTAACAACGGTTTTCTATTGCTCTAGCTCTTGTCAATGTCTGAACAATGTTCGTCTCAATATTTTTTGGAACATATTTTTTATATATGTAACTATCTTCATGCGACCATAATGATATGTTAATAATCATGTTTATATCTTTTGAATATTTGCTAGATAACGATGGGGAATTTAAATCTGCGCATATTTGAATTGCAACTAAATTATTATTAAATGCAACAAATTCTAATTTATCAGTATTGTCATTACTTAGAACTCTCTTTTCGTCTGCCCATAAATGATTCTTATAATACCAGTGAAGAATCTCTCCATTCCAATCGACAAAACAAGTTGAATTATAATATTTATTATCGCCAAACTTAAAACCACGCACTTTAGTGCGTGGATGGAGTTGGTCAACAATAGTAATTGGCGATAAGAAACCACGGGCTTTAGCCCGTGGAGTTTCATTATTCTCTTTAAGAATAAAACTTCCAGGAATAATGTTTATCTTACGT
>JALWZX010000061.1 GCA_027002375.1 candidate division WWE3 bacterium
GGAAAAGTTCGATTCAAAAAGCTAAAAATAAGAATGTTGTTATTCCAACGTTTTCTAAACTCCTAAGCGCCAAAAAATGAACGCTCCCGTGGCGGAGGGGGTGGGATTCGAACCCACGTGACCCGAAAGCCGCATGGTTTTCAAGACCAGCCGATTAGTCCACTCTCGCACCCCTCCGCGAGTTGTGCTTAACATTCTATATAATATTCAGATACTAAACAATAACGTAAAACACCAACAACAGCTTAATATTTATAAGCATTGATTGCTGGTGTTTTTACGTTCCCGATAATCAAATCAGCTATTTAATTACGATTTAAGCGTGTAATTACCAATTTTCGTGACCTGGGCCACCTGGTTGACTTCCACCTAAATCTGTAATTTCAATTTGTGATTTTACTGATTCAATTACATCTCTTATCATTGACCTAATTTCGTTTACATCTTTTCTTACGGTTGACACATCTGTTCGTAACTCTTGTTGTACTTCTGCGTACGAATCTGTATCACTACAGTCTATACGCTTGTTTTTCCATTTTGCTACGAGCGTATCAACTTCTGATTCTAAAGCGACAACTTTCGTGTCAATGTCACTAATTGTTGCGCGCGCTTGCGTAGTGTCATAACCCATTTCGTCAGCAGAGTCTAATAATGCCAATGCATTGGTTTTTGCATTTTCATATTTTGCTTTTGCAACTTCTTTTCTTGATTCATAATTGTTTAGTTCGTTTTTATATTTTGAAACAATGTCTTCGCATGCTTGTGTTATTGACTCTTCATCTGCGCCATTAGGAATGTTACCGTATCCGCCACCGCCAAGATTACCAAAATCGCCCGAGTCTATCTTTTCTTGTAACGCTTCTGCTTTTGCTTTTGCTTCTTCAGCTTTCTGCTCAGCGGCTTCTGCTCTAGCTTCTGCATCAGCTTGGATTCCCGAATAATCGTCAGGATCAACATATTCATCAGGGTTAACCCCGTGATACCAACCTGCGCTAGATCTGTTTTCTTGACTATATTCTTTGACTACGAAAACAGTTGCCAATACACCGATTATTAGAAATGCAACTATAAAAAGGTTGAGAAATAATTTATCGTTTTTTACTGGTGCTGCCATATCTTTAATTCACCCCCTAAAGTTAATGTGTCCTGTCCCCTTGTATTTGTATAAATTTTACGAGTTAATTATATCACAAACTTATGAAATAGTTCCTATAAGTAATTGGTAAGTACTATTCATATTATCATTTTAGATATTAATACTTGTATATATTCTACAGATTGCTTCTAGCTTTTATTTCTTGCTCTACTATAAATCTATTTCTTCCATATTTTTGCCTACTTAACTCTTTTATTCTATCCCCTCTTTCTTTGCTTCTGTCTAAAGATGTATACATGTTCCAATCTGTTGTCATTGCAAATGGTGGCGATGGTTGACCTTGTACCAGCATTTTCATATAAGTTCTACCTACTTTGTTATTCATTAGATCCGTTTTGTTAAATGTTGGATCAAAATATTTTTCAAGATATTCTGCGTCTTCTGTACCTACTCTGAATATTGCCATACTACCGACGTTTCCAAATATAGCATCTTTTACACCTTCAGGTAATTGGCCTATAAACTGGTTGGCAACTGCTAAATTTAGTTTGTATTTTCTTGCCTCTGATAAAATTGTTTCAATGTCTGGTGTTGTGTAGTTTTGGAATTCATCTATATATAAATAGAAATCTTCTAGTTCTTGCCCTCTTTCTATTTTTTCTACACGAGCAAATGCAGACGCTAATATTCTTGGCACGATTAATAACCCTAAAAATTTAGAGTTTTCTGCACCTAATTTACCTTTTGATAAATCTGCTAATAGAATTTTCTTATTGTCCATTATGTATTGCAGATCGAATGCAGATTTCTCTTGACCTAGCATGTATCTCATTGTTTTTTCTGTGACAAATCTGTCTAATTTGGATACAAAGTATCCCATAACCTCACCTTTTCTGGATTTGGTTGTGTTGGCAACTTCGTCTGTCCAATATCTTACTACTAACGGGTCTTTTATATAATCTAGGTAGGTTTTATGGAAATTCTCATCGGTTAGTAAACGTACGACTTCCACCAAACTACCACCAGGCTTACTCATAACTGTCAACATACAATTTCTTAGAGCACGTTCAAGTTGAGGGCCCATTATACCTTGCCTATTAGGGTCATATAATTCATATAACATGTCTATGAACTTATTTATAACGATATCTTTTTCTTTGTCAGTTTTTACGTCTAATATATTAAGACCCATTGGTCTATCACTAGCCGGGTCGAAATAAATTACATCATCAATTCTTTCTTCTGGAATCATTTGAACGATATCGTTTACAGCTTCACCATGCGGATCTATAAATGCAATGCCCTTACCTGCTTTTATGTCTTGAATTGCCATCATTTTCATAAGAACAGATTTACCAACACCTGTAGTACCCAATATATACATATGTCTTCGACGATCTTCTTCAGTCATATATATATTTACTTTTTGCCCTCTGAATTCTGAATACCCTAAATACAAACCACTTTCTGGCAAATCTATAGGTGCTGACGAGCCACGACTACGCAACCAGTTAATTTTCGGTGTTCTTACATCTTTGTTAGGCAAATGCCAAAGCGTTGCTAATTCTGCAGTATTAAATATACTCCAACCTTTGTACCAATTTTTATCTAGAAGTTTTGGAATTCCAAACGGTAATTTAACCTCACTTACTACTGGAAACATCCTAGCTAAGAAACTAATAATATAGTAATGATCAAATCGTTTTTTGCCTTTTGTTAGTGTATTAAACGTAGGGTTATTAAATTGCCCAAAAGATCTTTCTAGATTACTTAAATTTACCTTTGCTGAGGCTGAATCAGGCGATACTGATACTAATCTAATAACTGTTTCAAAACCAACTTTATTTATTTTCTCACCTATTTTAGAAAGATTTTCTTCGTCTACTCTAGACATTTTAGGGCCCTTGGGTTTTCCTTCACTATCTGTTGCATTATGTTTTTGCACAAATTTTTGTATATAATCTTTACCAGCATCTTGCCACTTGTTGGTTGCAGGTCTAATTATCATTTGATAGGCTAGAGCTTCATTTTCTTGTAATTTACTCATAACAGAAGTTAGTACTGACATAGAGTCTGTTTTCATATCTTCGTATGTATTTATTGGGAAATAAGGCGCTTTTTTCTGAACGAGACTTGAATATTCTACAACACCATCCGATTTCCAAATGTTCCAAGGGTCTACTCTTTTAACTTCGGCTTCAGCCCACACAGCATTTATTTGCTTTTCAACTAAATGCGCCAAGTGTTTAGGAGCTACTGCGTAGAAATCTATCGAGTCTTGAGTTCCCACAATTTCAAAGGAAATGTGGTCTTGCTCTTTTAAAGAATTCATAAACCCGCTTTTTCTCATACCATAAAAACTAGTATATAATTGCTCTACTGCGGCGTTTTCTAATTCTATTTCTTCTGGGATTTGAATCTGAAGAAATACTTTATCTTTTAAAGTTCTTGAACGGTTTTTAAAACGTAGATAAAAAAGGTAAAACTTTACACCATAATATATTGCAAAACCTAAAAGCAAAAGGAAGATCGCAAGAGCTAATGCGACTAAAGCGTAATATAAAACTTGATCTAATATTGAGGGCGCTGCAGGTACTGTATTATATGTTTGTGCATTAGTGACGTGATTTGCAGCATGTACTACATTGGGCATGGTATTTTTATTCTAACACAATTTAATTTATCTATATATTGGATGATAACGTATTAAATACGATTTTCAACCAGTGTGTTAAAATCATTTTAGAAAAAAAATGTCACCACTCGGACACCTTGCAACTACATATATTATAGCTTTCGCATTTTCAGTTATCTTTAATGTGCAAATGAGCTGGTACGAACTAATTCTAATTCTTATTTTCGCAAACTTTATAGATTTTGATTATTTAATCGGGCGTATTTTTGGTAAAAAAGGTGAAGCACATCATGGGTTTATTACTCACACACCATTTGGGGTGTTTATTTTATGGTTAATATTTGTTTTTACGGTTTTCTATAATAGTTCGGTGGAAATTAAAGTTCTTTTGTTAATTACAATGATGGCTCATTTGGTGTTAGACGAAATTCAATATATATTATATAGAGCAGGAATTCAGCCAGACACACCACATAAACAAATTAATTGGCTCTACCCTATTCATAAACACAAGCCTAAACAATTAGAAAGAAAAAAAGCAAAAGAGATTGCTCAAAAGATGAAACCGTTACTTATATCAGAAAGTGTTATTATTCTTATTGCAATTTTGTTGTTTGTGTGGAATTGGGTAAGTTAGAACTGTCATGAATCGAAACACGTCGTTTATATTAGAGGATCGTAGAGTTTTATATCTTGATTGGATTTCCAGCTTGTAACAACTCACCGCCAGTTATAATTAATGCATCATAATCTCTCATAGCATATGCTTCAACATTAAGGTCATTAGGAATCATACTTTTCACAGCTGGAAGCATAATGTCCTCAAAATGTGGGTAAACTTCAAAATCAATAATACCCAACGGAGACACATTTTCTATTTCAACATCTTGTTCACCCATAAAATGTCTAGCAAAATACGTTGTTTTCGGTAAAGTCATAGCACCTGCACTAAAACCAACGAATGGTTTACCCGATCTTATAATTTTCACAATATATTCTCGTATTTCTATATCGTCAATGGCTTTCAATAACCTTGAAGCTAATCCACCACTGAATGATATAACATCACATCTTTTTAACGATTCTAATATCAAGCTTTTTGGCCATCTTTCAATATCTAATTGTTTTAAGTACATATTATTCAAAGTAGTAAACTGTTCTAAATAAGAGTAACTCATCTGCATCTTTTCTGTTCCAATACCAGCGTTTGGTATCAATACTACCTTTAAATCGTCTAATTCACTTTTTAACATTCGCTCTAATACGGGTTTTAATGACCCTATAAAGTTTTCAGATGACAAAATCACATTAAGATTCTTATCATCATAATCTCTTATTTTTGTAATTTTGGATTTATTTGAAAATATTTTATCGAGTTCGTCTTGAGATTTTTTGAGTTGCGAATAAGACATGGTTAGATTTTAGTTTAAGTTTTGTTCTGGGGAATCTGGATCACCAGTTGCCACACGTAACCCTTTACCCCATGTACCAGCATTTCCAGGATTAAAACCTTTTGGTGAAGTTGGTAATATCCTTCCGGAAGAAATACTTGCTATTGCTACAGTATCAGGGTCTATTACGTCAGAGTAACTAGCTCTTCCATCTGTAAAGTCGTCACTACTAGTAGGAGTTTGTGTGTCAGAAGATACAGGTATTCTTTGTGCATCTCTAACAGAACTAATTTGTTGGGCTTGAACAATCTTTTGACCTGGGATACCTTCTGCCAATCCGTTATTTGTTGATATCTCGGACTGAGTAGGTCTAACACTTCCACCGCTCGCACCAGTAGTCAAATTTTTTGACAAAACCAGCTCATCATTCAAGCTTGCATTAGAATGCACTTCTTGATCTGTAGGTCCTGTAGCTGTAATTTTACTTTCTGGCACCATACTATCGGGCAAAATAATTAAATCTATATATCAAGTAATACCACATTTTTCACATTTGTCAAGTGGGCTATGGGTCTGTAGACAAACTCCCCTATAATATTAGCCTAAACTCTTGATTTCGCTAATGAAACAAACTATACTAAACAAAATAACTTGTTGCAATAGTTTTGTTTTGCACAATTATTTGATCTAAAAGTACTTGTTTCTCTGCCCGCATTTATCATGAGACAAAAAATGAGGAACTTGGTTTCTTATACACTTGTTGCTATTTCTGCAATTTTTGGTGCACTTGGAATTATAACCTTAGCAACGTGGCATAGTACACTTACCCCATCTACATATACTAATGCGTTAGAAGAATCAGGCGTATATTCTAATATGGCAAAAACCATAGAAACGTACGCTACTACCAAGGTTTTTAATTTAAATTCCATTTTAACCGATGAAATTATTAGTTCAGTGAATGAATCTGTTGCTGGCACTGAATATGAGAAGTATATTGATAATCCATTTGTTAACAGTATAATTCATCAAATCACAAATAAAATTGCCATAAAATTAACTGATTCTATCGCTCAATCGTTTGATCTTGAGAAAAATATAGAGAAATTGGGCAATAAAATGATTACAGAGCACATAACCTGGTTGAGGAATTCAAATTACGAGCGACCTATCGAACTTGCTTTAGTTCCACCAAAAGATGAGATTAAGAATATGTCTAATGAAGATGTAATCAAGCTGATTGGCACATATATTACAGTGTCTAAATACGACTTAAATAAGCTTTCTAAATGTCAAAGCGATGCAGAAGAAGAGAAGAATTTAGAATATATATCTGAGGGGGAATTCACAAGTTTGACCTGTACTTCAGTAGAAATTCAAAATTCTTTAATATCAGCCATTGAATCTGAAAATACAAATAGTGATACCAATCAAGGAAAAATTGTAACAGCTATTCACGATTATATTTATGCATTTATGGATCAATCTAAGTTGGCGCAAATTTTAACTATGATCAAAAATGTCTTATATGTAGTGAGTTATATAAAATACGTTGCACATGCAGAAAGAATCACCGTTGAAACAGTAAAATACGGTTCTATAATACTTTTAGGGCTTTCATTAATCACAAGCACAATCGCCTATTTCATAAAGAAAACAAGGAGTATATTAACATGGGTGCATACATATACGATTGTTGCGATGCTTACAATTTTGTATGCATTGTTTCAGATTTCAATTGTATCTACAATTATAGGTAAACTATTGCCAACAAGTTATCCAAATTTAAGTATAAGCGATATACCTGTGGCAAATATTTCTATGCTTGCAATAAGTATTAGGAACTTTGTCTTAATGGTACACAAAACAATTAATATGTTTGTTCTTAAAACTGGCTTTACTATTTTGATTGTAATGATAATGATTTATGTAGGTAAATTTGTATATTTTAGATATAAGCTGAAAGAAAAAACTAAAAAGTATTATAAATTATGGAAAAAGAAGGCAAATTCTGTTGTGAGTACAAAATGATTTTGTGTTGTTTTTCGAAAAACATAATTTGTACACACGATATAGAATAGCTGCAAGTTGATCATTTCTAGTGTCTGTGGGTGAGCATTTTTTCCTGTTGCGGCAGCGTAAGCTGTCGCAAATTTAATTACTCAATTACATATATAACCTAAAACCGATCAGACTTGACATCAAATTTTAATTGGTTTACATTAACGAATATGGAACACAGACAGCTTACGCAGTCTGCTTTTTGTATTTGATTTAACATTTAGTTAAAGACTTACCTATGCTTAAAGTAAAAAAGATTTATAAGAATTTTGGTAAACTAGAAGTAATTAAAGGTTTAACATTTGAAGTAAAAAAAGGTGATGTTGTAGGGCTTCTTGGGCCTAATGGAGCTGGTAAAACTACAACAATGCGAATGATTTCCTCATATTATTTTCCTGCTAAGGGTGAAATTTGGGTAAATAAGTATGATACACAAAAAGACACCCTAAAATCTCAGCAAGAGATTGGCTATATGCCCGAGAACAACCCACTTTATTTAGATATGATGGTTTATGATTATCTAGTTATGACGGGTAAATTCTACGGAGTTCCCAAGAAAAAATTAGAAAAGAGAATTATTGAAGTTTCAAAATCTGTAGGAATTCGAGATAGATTAACCTCAAATATCAAAGAATTATCTAAAGGGTACAAACAAAGAGTCGGTCTGGCATCTACCCTACTTCACGACCCAAAGCTTTTGATTTTAGACGAACCTACTGAAGGTCTAGACCCTAATCAGAGAGAAGAAATCAGGCATTTAATTAAAAAACTGTCTAAGGAAAAGGTTATATTAATAAGTACTCATGTTATGCAAGAAGTTAAAGCGATGTGTAATAAAGTTATAGTTATTAATGATGGGGAACTCGTAGTCGAAGGTGAGCCCGATTCGTTAACTGGCAAAAAACAACTAGAATTACATATTCAAGGTAAAAATGTCACAAAAGAACTAAAAAGTTTAGTTGATAAAGGCGATGAAATAGATGTGTTAGAGACATATAATATAGGTGATAACGAAGTTAAAAAGGTTTTAATTAAAACGAACAAGGAAATAAGACCAGAATTAACTAAATTAGCTTCTAAAAATAATTGGGTTGTTTGGCAATTGAGCATGCAAGACGCATTAGAAGAGGTATTTGAAGATTTGAAATAACTATCTAGGCAGTCAATAACTGTTATTACAGGGTTTTAATTTAATTAAAAATAGTTGCAAAAAATTATGAAAATAAGAAATATATTAGAATTATCAATTAAAGACTTAAAATCACTTTTAGATCACATTAGTGGCTATATTTTGATAACTGTATTTTTATCTGTTTTATACTTTTTCTTTTTAAGAGCATTTTTTGTTGTGGGAATCGCGTCATTACGACAAATGTTCACACTAATTCCATGGATAATGATTGTGTTTGTACCAGCTATTACGATGGGTGCATTTGCACAAGAAAAAGATAAGCAAACTATTGAATATCTAATAACCAAACCAATAAGTACATTTGAACTTATCTTTGGAAAAATGCTTTCAGGTATTATTTTTCTTATGGTATCTGTTTTGCTTACACTTCCCCTAGCCTTTTTCGTAAACAATCTTGGCAAGCTAGACTGGGGCGAGGTTTTTGCAGGTTATTTAGCAATTTTACTACTAATAACCGCACTCGTTTCAATTGGCGTAATGATTTCCTCATTTTTCAAAAATCAAATTACCGCCTTTTTAGTATCAGCAGTTGTGATATTGATACTAATGCTAGCTAATTCGCAATTTATTTCAATCAATTTGCCTGTAAATATAGCAAATTTAATCGCACAATTTAGCCTTATAGATCACTTTAATTCCATTGCACGAGGTGTTTTGCAAATTCAAGATATTGTCTATTTTACAATAATACTTGTGATTTCCACCGCAATAACATATATAAATATCGCAAAAATTCAACTTTCAAACACAAAATCTATAGTAAGAGTTGCACTTTTGAGTATTGGTATAGCATTAATTCTTGGCAGTATAATTCTCTACTCAACATCTTTTGCTACAGCCCGAATAGATTTAACAACAAGTAATAAGTACACATTAACTGATGTTACAAAAGAGGTTTTGAATAAGAACGGTAAAATAAAAATTGAAGTTTATGCTTCAGAAAATATGCCACAACAATTTCAAGTTGTATACGATGAATTAAAGAATACGCTTTCTGATTATGATAAATTAGGTGGTGGAAATCTAACCGTAGAATATAAAACACCAGACGATGAGCAAAAATTAAAAGATTTGGGAATTCAACCTGTTCAATTTAATGTAATAGGAAACGATGAGTATCAAGTTAAACAGGGCTATTTAGGGTTAGTTGTTCGCAACGAAGATAATGATAAACAAGAAGTTATACCATTCGTACAAGATGTAAATACAATAGAATATGATTTAACAAGCCTTATAAATAAAGTTAAAACAGATGAAAAACCAGTTATCGGTATAGCACAAGGTAATGGTGAACATAGCATATATTCTGATTACACAGGGTTTAAACAAATGTTAGAAACAACATATACTGTAGAATCAGTAGCATTGGGAACTAAACCAAACGAAGCAGATGACCAAGAGAATTCCAACAAAAAAGATAAAAATGAAGAAGAAAAAGAGCCAGATTACGATTTAAGTAAGTATTCAGTTCTAATAATCACTGCGCCAAAAGGACAATATTCAGATAAGGCAAAAGAAAATATCAAAAACTATATAGATCAAGGCGGAAGCGTTGTGTATTTGCCAGAAACAACTGAGATTAACCAACAATTATTAACTGCAACAAGTGATGAAGAAAAAGGCAAATTGTTAGAAAGCTATGGTATCAAAGTTAACCCAGACATGGTTTATGATTTAGATTCGCATGAAAATGTAACGGTACGACAAGGACTTTTTGTAGTACAACAACCCTACCCACTTTGGATTCATGCTATGAAATCTAAATCAGCGCCTATACCAACATTGCCTGATGGTGTAGCCGTGCCATGGACAAGTAGTTTAGAAATAAATGATGATGTTAAAGATAAATGGAACGTATTGTACGAAACAAGCGATGCTGGTGGTAAAACAACAGACCTGTCAATTGATTTGAAAAGATCGTATGAAAATAAGGATTTAGGTGTACTTCCACTAATGGTAATGGAAAAAACAGATCAAGGCGGATACTTAGTTGTAGCAGGAACTGGTAGAATTTTCACAGACGAAGTTTTACAAGGATCGCCTACAAATGCTGTATTAGGCATGGCTTTAATGGAACATATTTCACAAAGTATAAATTTGTCTCAGATACAAGCTAAATCTGTAATAGATAATACATTCTACAATGTTTCACCAAAAGATAAAGGCATGGTTAAATTTATGGCTCCTGTGATGTCTATATTGCTTTTAGGGCTTATTGGTGTACAAAGAATTGTAAGAAAGAAGAGATTGGTGAAGAGATTGAGTGTGAAATAATAGTCATTACGACGTATCATTGTATAAATTGGAACTAGTTGAACATTAGAGTTGTTGCGAAATAACAAAAACTTTACATTTTACCAACACTTTTTTCCATTAAGCCGTCCTGAATGTGGAGCTCCTATATCTACAAAAGTAGAAATCTACTATAAGGAATAAACCCTACAAGGTTTATATATTCCCACTTACATCTACAAAAGTAGAAATCTACTATAAGGAATAAACCAAAGAATATATGAACAGGCCATTTGAAGATCTACAAAAGTAGAAATCTACTATAAGGAATAAACGTTTCTATATTTGCGAACACGGAAACTATCTACAAAAGTAGAAATCTACTATAAGGAATAAACATAAATCGCAGTAGCAACTAACTTGATCACATACATCTACAAAAGTAGAAATCTACTATAAGGAATAAACTATGGATACAAGAGAAACATGTACATAATCTACAAAAGTAGAAATCTACTATAAGGAATAAACCGAGGGGTATACAAGGAGAACTGTACCATCTACAAAAGTAGAAATCTACTATAAGGAATAAACATACACCAATCATTATAATGATTATAAAGATCTACAAAAGTAGAAATCTACTATAAGGAATAAACGTTTGACCGTTTAGCTTGTACAACGTTACATCTACAAAAGTAGAAATCTACTATAAGGAATAAACAATGTACGATGAAGATAAGCCACTCAAGATCTACAAAAGTAGAAATCTACTATAAGGAATAAACACAAATGGAAGACAATGGCTGGTGGTAAATCTACAAAAGTAGAAATCTACTATAAGGAATAAACTAAAAGGTTGAATAATGTTTTTCGTTCTATCTACAAAAGTAGAAATCTACTATAAGGAATAAACACAATCACTAATACAAGGGTTAACATTACATCTACAAAAGTAGAAATCTACTATAAGGAATAAACTTTACTTGCTGAGCTAGATTTGCTTGGTTTATCTACAAAAGTAGAAATCTACTATAAGGAATAAACTTGCAGAAAGAATGAAACAAGGGAAAAAATCTACAAAAGTAGAAATCTACTATAAGGAATAAACAAGACTACCTATACGACAAAGACACTCAATCTACAAAAGTAGAAATCTACTATAAGGAATAAACGAGGATTTCATTATCCTGTTTTCTGCAGATCTACAAAAGTAGAAATCTACTATAAGGAATAAACTGATCCATACTTCCTACTCGATGAGGAAATCTACAAAAGTAGAAATCTACTATAAGGAATAAACACAAGCTGGTGATACTTTAGACCAATTAGATCTACAAAAGTAGAAATCTACTATAAGGAATAAACAAGAGTTGAGTGTTATACCTGACAATGTATCTACAAAAGTAGAAATCTACTATAAGGAATAAACTTATCTTTTCTTGTAATAGCACGAAAAAGATACAATCTATAATTATTAATTATCAGACGACTCTTTCGTGCCATAAACCCGAAATGCTCTATGTTTATAGGATTTTTTGGATTTTATTGTTCTTTTACAGAAAAATTAAGACTTAGGTTTTATTCCATACAATCGGCAACTACCTTTGAAAGTATTCTTTTATTAAAGAGCAACTTTATAGTATCTAAATATGCTTCTTATATATAAGATACTAAACCAATAACCTCTCTTGAATCAGGAAATAAAAT
>JALWZX010000062.1 GCA_027002375.1 candidate division WWE3 bacterium
AGAAATAGATTATCAACGGCACACAAACCGATGGAAGTACTAGCAAGTCTATACAATTTTACAAGGCAATGAGTATATGAAGGTGTCAGTGGGGGTATGTTTTGTTATTTCGCAACAACTCTATTAAAGTATGTAGTTTTAAATTTAGCGGTAATAAGTCAAATATCAAATTGTTTCATTTCTCGTTCTATTTCTCTGTCTAGTTGCCTCTTAATTATAGTTTCTTTTTTTTCTTTTTTCTTTTTCCCTTTTGCAAGAGCTATTTTAAGTTTTAATAGGTTTCTAGAGGAATAAATTTCTAAAGGCACTAACGTAAAACCTTGTTTTTCTACTTTTCCGGTTAACCTATTTATCTCCTTTCGATTTAAAAGCAGTTTTCGTGGTCGCATAGGGTCATAATCGAACAATATATTCCCTTTTGAATAAGGTGGTAAATTAAAGCCTACTAACCATATTTCGTTTCTAATGATTTTAACGTAACTACCTTTTAGATCACCATGGCCTTCACGAATAGATTTTACCTCGTGTCCATACAATTTTATACCCGCCTCGTAGGTCTCTAGTATCTCATAATCATTATAAGCTTTTTTGTTTTTAGTATATGTTGGCATACTTGTGATTATACCGTATATTTCCTTATAGTTAATTTGCAAATTATATTGTGAAATTACGATATGTTTTTGTAACAGCTTTCGCTGATATTTTGCTATTGCCCATGTTCACTAAACCCTTCTTTCGTTAGTTGAGGTCAAACATTAGGCTTCATGCAACACAGGTCTAGAACATTTCAGATTCCAATCAAGAGATTTTTACTTTGTACAAATAATTACCCTTTTTGAATACAACCGTATCGTCGCCATCATTTATTATTATGAATTTAGCCGGAACCTCTAGGTCTGTTTTTTCAGCTAGCTTAATTTCTTTTACAAATTTCCCAGTTACTTTGTTGTAAGCGACAATGTTTTTATTACCATTTTCAATAGCATCTAAAATATAGATTTTGTCCTTATGGGCAATTATTTGTGTTGGTTTTAATAAATGGGAATTATCAATTTCGAAGTCTTTTGCTTGTTTCCCGTTTGTATATTTTAGTATATTTCTACCTGATATAACAAAGAAACTTGTTCCATCCGTTGAAAAATCTATGGCATTAGAAAGAGATTGATTATCGCTTAACCAAGACTCAACATTGTTTGTGCCTAGTCTCATCTTTAGTATGTCAGATTTCTGCAAGAAATAAATTTTGTCGTTATATGAATCTAACGCTATTATGTTAGGTTTATCAATAAGATACTTATCGGTTTTATCAGTGTTTTTTGTATCGAGTATAACCAAAGTATCATTTTCATATATGTAACATAGAGTTTTGCTTTTTATTATATCGCATGCTAACAGTTTTGCATCTTGCATTTTAGAATAAATCGATTCGGCTTCTTTAGTATTACGGTTTAACTGGTATAAATTTTTGGGGGAAATTAAATATATGTAATCGGTCAAGTCCTTTGTCGTTGTAAAGTCGATGAATGGTGCATTCTGGTCAACATGATCTAGATTAACAAATGTTTCGTGTAATTCTTTTACCTTCTCATTACTGTTTGTGACTAAAACCATATTCTGCGATTCCCTAGTAATTTTTTCAGTATCCTCTTTATTACTATTCGAGTAAAAAAGCTTATAATTAGCATACATAACAGATGCCAAAACAATCATTCCCAAAACAAGTGCTTTCCATTTTCGATTATTATTACCCCGTATTTTCGATAGGCGTTTTGGTTTTGTTTTAGTTACATTGACCGTTGTTGATTTTGGAGCACCGTGAGATATTAAACCGCTTATTGATGATACTGGCGCAGTTTTTTGTGATTTATATGGTTCTAACTCGGCGTGTAAGCTTTTTGGTTTTATTATTTTACCCTTTATAGAAAGTGCATATTGCGAAACACCGTTTTTTAGATCCAGATTCTTTAACTTCTCTACTGTTGAAATTTTAGATTCCTTCTTTTCACTTGTTATTTTAATTAGTATTGCAGATATGAAATTTTTTTGCTCGCTATTTTCTATAGAACCTGTCAAATTTCCCAAATGTGATGTAATTATTTTTGGCGGAAACAATTCGTAGAATTTAGATGTTCCAATTATAATGACATCGTTATCAGCTATTATGCTAGAGCTTGTCCATATGTCGTTATAAGTATTCTGAATTCCCAAATCTCTTACACCTGTACCTCTAATAAGATAAGTTGCAGCATTACCGAAGTAACTTGTGTATAAAACACTATTCCAAACAATTGCTGTAGCAAAAGAACAGGAAAAATTAGATTCTGGTGAGCTTAGAGTAATTAGATCATCTTTTGATTTAATTGACAATATGTTTTTATATGCCTTATTTAGAGATTTTTCTATAGCGTGCAATGGGGTATTATCATTAAGTCTAAAGTATTCTTCTTGAACCGTATCAACAAATACCTTTAAAATTTGCTTTAAATCAAATTTTTGTGAAGCACCGACGTGTATTACAAGAAATAAACGACCTCTTTTTTTTTCATATTTGTCATGATCGGTTACAAATTCATGAGATATAGCAACTACATTTGTGGTGTTTGTTATGCTATTTATGTCTATTCCGCCGAGACTTTGTATTTTTAGTAAGTATTTCATGATTTAGATTTATAACTATAATGCCAAAATCGCAAAGCATATGATTCCCAATACAATACCAAGGTGTATATATCCTAAAATAAATAAATACTTATCCGTTGTCGAACTCAACGTATCTGTCATTAGTCTTATTTGCTTTAACAGTATGAAAGCAACAATTAAATAGAAAAACAAAAAAATCATTAAGCCCCATTTTAAAGCTGGATATATTGTATTTAAGATGTGATTTATGTCGCTCATTGAAAAATTTAGGTTACGTGCAACATTACTATTATGTAGTGGCGAGGTGCCTATAATACTATCTGCCATATTTTTGCTTATATGCCTCTGCCAAGTTTGTTAGAATATCATGCACCAAACCTGGTTTTGGTATTGATTTAAATTCGAACTCTGGCTGTTCCGCCGCGGTTTGCATAGAAATGTCTCCGTAGTCAAATACTATGTGCAACATGCTATTTGTTGAATAAGATGCATCTTCAACATTGCCCAGCGATGCTTCTGATATTCTCTTTTTCCATAAACCATGAAAATCAATATCTATAACTCTAGCATCTGTGATTATATATATATTAAAATACCATAACAAAAATGCCTCAAACGTAAAAAATATTACTATCATGTACCACAATATTATCAAGATCATCCAATAATGTTTAGGAATAACGATTAACAGTTCTACAGGAACAATTGAAGTGTCTTTGTAAATATATGTTATGATTGGTGCTATAGAAAAAAAGATAGACAAAACAATCCACCAAACATTTACTACTGGATGCTTTCTCAATATAAAGTATATTGTTTCACCCTTTTCTTGTGATTCGAATTTAAAATTTTGCGGTTTCTCTAATATTGCTTTAGGTAACATTATTAATTGAATTATACCTTAAATCTTTACATAATGTATAACAGTAAATTTTGCCACTATTTATGAGCGGTTTTAATGTTTCAGTTGCGCTAATCAGTGTTGCACCTGTTGTTGCTACGTCGTCTACAAGTAGAATGTTTTTTTTCGTGATATCTGTACTAAAATGTTTATTTATATAAAATTTATTAT
>JALWZX010000063.1 GCA_027002375.1 candidate division WWE3 bacterium
AGCTCATATAGATCACGGCAAATCGACTTTAGCCGATAGAATGCTAGAAATAACAGGTGTTGTAAAAAAGGCAGAAAAACAAATGCTAGATGATATGGAACTTGAACAAGAACGTGGTATTACGATAAAACTTAAAGCGGTGCGAATGCCTTTCGAAAAAGATGGTGAAAAATACGAGTTAAATATAATAGATACACCTGGACATGTAGATTTTGGGTATGAGGTCTCTAGGGCTTTGGCCGCTTGTGAAGGTGCTGTTTTGCTTGTTGATGCAACACAAGGTGTACAGGCTCAAACAATCGTGAATTATGAGAAGGCCAAAGCCCTCAATCTAAAAATAATTCCAGTGTTAAACAAGATTGATCTTGCATCTGCGCAGGTTGAAGAAACGATGTTTCAGTTAATAGACATGGGGTTTAACGAGGATGAGATTTTAATGATTTCTGCTAAGACTGGTAGAGGTGTAAAAGATTTATTAAATGATATTGTAGATAGAATTCCACCACCAAATACTTGTACAAGCCTGACAGATACTTCTAAAGCATTAGTTTTTGACTCGTATTACGATGAATTCAGGGGCGTAATTGCATTTGTCAATGTTGTTAATGGGGAATTCAAAACAAATTCCGAGATAGAATTGTTTGCTAGTAAAACCAAATCCAGAATAGTAGATCTAGGGTATTTATCACCTGGTGAAGTAAAAGAAAAAGTTTTATCTTGTGGTGAAGTAGGATTTATAGCGACAGGGTTAAAAGATATATCAAATGTTAGGGTCGGAGACACTATTTTTGTGCCCAAAGAAGACAAATCCATAGAACCAATATCTGGGTATAAAGAGCCCGTACCAGTAGTGTTTTTAAGTTTCTACCCTGCAGATTCTTCTGATTACCTTAAGCTTCGTGAAGCAATGGAAAAATTAAACTTAAGTGACGCCGCATTTACGTTTCAACCTGAAAGTATCGGTGCTATAGGAAAAGGTTTTAGGTGTGGTTTCTTGGGATTACTACATGCAGACATAGTTCAAGAAAGAATAGAAAGAGAGTTTGGAGTTGAAGTTATAACAACCTCACCGTCAGTTAGATATGAAATTGTTACAACAAAAGGCGTTAAGAAAATAATAAACTCTGCAACTGAATTTCCTGATCCGACGACTCTAAAAGAAGTAAAAGAGCCTTGGGCTAAATTAGATATTTATACAACTGCGAAATATATGAGTGCCGTAATGGATCTTTGTAAATCAAGACGAGCAATATACATTGGAACTGACCAGTTTGACGCTACGAGAGTTAGAGTATCTTATGAAATTCCCCTAATAGAAATCATTATAGATTTTTATGATAAATTGAAGTCAATCTCATCAGGATATGCGTCAATAGATTATGAGGTTATAGACTATAGACCGACAAACGTTGCAAAAATTGACATATTAGTTGCAGGTGATGTGATTGCCCCATTAAGTCAACTTGTTCAGAGAGAAAACGCGCAACAAGAAGGTAAAAGAATAGTCGCTAAATTAAAAGAATTAATACCAAGGCAGCAGTTTAAGGTATCACTGCAGGCCGCAATAGGTGGTAAGATTATAGCAAGAGAAAATATATCGCCAGTGCGAAAGGATGTTACAGGGCATTTATATGGTGGTGATGTTACAAGAAAAATGAAGTTATTAGAAAAGCAAAAGAAGGGTAAGAAAAGAATGAAACGGTTTGGTAAAGTAGACATTCCACAAAATGTTTTTTGGAAAGTTATGGAAAGATAGAAAATTTAGTTAAAAACCGTAAATGAATGAACAAGACACTTTATTAAGCTATAAATTCCCAACAAATTTTATATGGGGAACTGCAACAAGTGCTCATCAAACTGAGGGGAACAATACAAATTCAGACTGGTGGCGCTGGGAGCAAAAAAAAGATTATGAAAAAAATGACAGAAAATGGCCGTTAGAACCATCTGGTATTGCTGATGATTCTTACAACCGATACGAAAAAGACTTTGACTTGGCAAAAGAACTAAATAACAACGCAATTCGAATATCAATAGAATGGGCAAGAATTGAGCCGAAAGAAGGTGAGTTTGATAAAAAAGAAATTGAGCACTATCGAAAAGTGCTTAAAGCCGCAAGAAGCAAAAACTTAAAAACCTTTGTAACATTGCATCATTTTACAAACCCAATATGGTTTGCTGATTTAGGAGCATTTGCGAATTCACAATCAAAAAAATATTTTTCAAGATATGCCAAAAAAGTTGCAGAAGAGCTAGGCGATTTAATTGACGTGTTTTACACAATAAATGAGCCACAAGTATATGCAATGATGTCTTATCTACGGGGAATTTGGTACCCTGCTAAAAGAAACCCGTTCTTGTTCATGTACGTACAACGAAATATGATGAGAGCACATAAGAAGGCCTATGTGGAAATCAAAACAGTAAACCCAGAATATCAGGTTGGAGTTGTAAAAAACATTGTATGGTACGAAGCAGAGAAACACATTTGGGACAAAGCCTATGCAAAATTTTTAAATTTCGTTGGTGCAGATTTTTTCTTGTTACCTGTAAAAAAACACTTAGATACAATCGGCTTAAACTTTTATTTCACAACTTATCTTAACAACTTTAAAACAGATAACCCCGATGATTTCAATTCAGATTTGGGTTGGTATATAGATGCAAAAGGTTTAGAAAATGTGTTATTGACATTGCGAAAATTTAATTTACCAATTTACATTACAGAAAATGGTTGTGCAGATTCATCAGACAGAATAAGGATTAAGTTTATAAAAGATATGTTAGAAGCTTCAGGTAGAGTATTAGATCAAGGCGTTGATTTGAGAGGTTATTTTCATTGGTCTCTAATTGATAATTACGAATGGCATGAAGGTTATTGGCCTAGATTTGGTTTGGTGGAAATCGACCGAAATAATAACCTAAAGCGAATTCCACGAAAGTCGTATTACTTTTATAAAGAGGTTTGTAGTGTTTAATTATTTGGATGTTAGATTAGTATTATCAAAATAATGTTAGGTTGATTTTTGTGAGGTAGTATTTTTTTTCAGCACTTTTTTAATTGCTGTTAATTGTACTCTTTCAGATTTTTCTAGATATGCCCAACGCTGTAGATCCCCTTCTTCTTTTTCCATTTCTTTACGAAGACTGGTTCTCTGTGCCTCCATTTTTTTAAGTCGGCCTTTAAGTGATCCAATGGTAGCAGTTAATTCTTTCTCTTGTACTACGTGCGATTCCCATGATTCTCTAGCCAGGTTACGATTTGCTCGTGCGCCTTCAAGTGATCTTTTTTGTTCTTCAATTACTTCCTCAGGGCTTCTACCATTTAGTAAATGTCTTATTAAGTTTTCGCCGTGAAGTGGTATGTTAGTTTTTACGCTATCGGGGTCTTGTTTATATGCTTCTATAAGTTCTTTTGCTGTTTTTTCACTTTCTTTCAGAAATATATCTAATAATTGCGCGGTGTAGGTAGCCGAATCAGGATCAGTAATCGCAAGTCTCTTAGGTCCTCCAGAAGTTGCATCTTCAAGCTGTCTCGTCTCAAAAATGTCTACTTCTAGTAATTGGATTTGATTACCGCCTGTTACAGCATAATGAATATGATTAAGTGCTATACCTGAACGAGCTAGTTCTGGATGTTGGAGCTTAATTTGTTTTACTATATGGCTTGTTACTGCTTTTACATTTATGGCTTGTTCATCTGGTGTATCTGTTTCTGCTGATTTTGGGAATATATGTATATGAAGGTTGTCTTTGTCATCCATTATAATTGATAATTCACCAACACCTTCCATTTTTGCCACAAAATGTGACAATGAGTCTTTATTTCGTCTGTGCCCTATTAGCTCAATGTGTTTTTTTTGTTGCTTATCGTCAATATCTATAAGTTTAATTTTTTCTTCTAAATCTTCAGTTTCTTCTTCTGTTCTGTCATCTGGTAATGTTATTCCGTGTGATCTGGTTTTAGCTGGCTGAGTTTCTATGGCATGTTTTATATCTCGAATAAATGTTGCAGCCTGTGTGTGAATCCTTTCAATTTTTTCTACTGTGTCAGGACCTAATGACTGTTCTGGATGCAATAATATCGGTCTAAAGACCCCACCTATATCAAAATCGTCACTACTAGGCTGGTTTGAATTCTCAGGAAGTGTAGGTAAACCTGGGATAATAGATTGTGCTTGTGTCATGTTTAAATTATACCATAAACTTTTATGTATTTATAAATTTGTAAGGTCTAAGCTAAGTGCGACAAAAACCGATTGAAAATTACTCCAACAAACTCACAAAAACTAATGGCTCCCTGCCAGTTTTTTTCATAAAATATTTGCTTAATGTTCTCTCAATTTTTTGCTCAATTACCTTTTTATCTAATCCACCTTTTTTAGACTTTTTGTCTTTTGCTATTTCTTGAGATTCTTTTCTCAATTCTTTTAATCTGTTTTTAACTACCGTTTCTGCTTCTTGTAATAAATCTTTTGACATTTTTTCAAACACAAATCCTTTAGTAATTATGCTTATTTTTTCACCAACTATAGGAACAACAACTATTCCGCCAGTGCCCATTTGAATTCTTTCACTTAATATATTTGCTCCTACATCGCCAACTAGACTTCCATCTACATAGACGTCTCTGAGTTTCAACTGCTCTCCAACACGTGCTTTGCCGTTTTCAAAAATTACTGGTTGTCCGTCTAAAAGTTGAAAGACTGAATTTTTATCAAACCCTTGTTCTTGCATCAAATTCGCATACGCACGCATATGCTTTATATTTCCACCAATAGGTATAAAATATTTTGGTTTTACAATTTGGGCTAACAATGTTAAATCACCTCTAATACCATGGCCTGAAACATGTAAATTATCTTGAATTTCTGAGTAATAAACTGTTGCACCGCGAGAATATAATTGATCTATTAAAGCATTAACCAACATTACTGAAGTGGGTATTGGGTCTGCTGAAAAGATTATTACCGCATCATCTTCTAACGCTATGTATTTATGGTCATCGTAAGCAACTCGTGCCAGCCCTGCATTTCTTTGTCCATAACTACCTGTAATGATGTAGGTTAGTTCACTTTGGTTGTATTTATATGCCTTGTTTTCATCTACAAAATTTTCTTCGAGGAAATCAATGTAGCCTTCTGCTCTAGCAACCTCTATTGTGTTTCGTAACGACCTGCCACTTATCACAACTTTTCTACCATATTTTAATGAAGCTTCGATCGCTTGATAGATTCTAGAAATGTTAGATGAAACTGTTGTAATAAATACTTGTTTTCCTTTTTCTTTTTCTAAAATTTCTTCAAATGCTTTTTGAATATATTTTTCTGATGTTGCGTAACCGTCTGACGTAGAGCCGAGACAATCAGATAACAAAGCTAAAACACCTTCTTTTGGCTCACTTGCAAACTTTGCCGCTTTTTGAACTTCAAAAGGCTTATCCATAACTGGAGTCCAGTCAAATTTGAAATCGGTGTTATGAAAAATACGACCTTGAGGTGTGTCAATTGCAAATCCAAGTGTATCGGGAATTGAGTGGTTTACCCTAAATGGGTGTAATACAAATCTACCCAGCCTAAAAGATTGATCAGGGTTGATTTCCCTTATATTAACATTATCAATATCAGTATATTCTTCTAGCGCTTTTTCGATCAACTTTTTAACAAACGGCATGGCATAAATATCAAATTTATGTTCGCGTAATAAATAAGGCAAAGAACTTCTATGATCTTCATGACCATGTGTAATAACGATGCCACGAACTCTATCGCGATTATTCAAAATGTAACTAAAGTCAGGGATTATAATGTCGACGCCTGGTGTTTCAAGATCAGGAAACCCAATGCCACAGTCTATAACGATAATGTCATTACCACTTTCGTAGATATACATATTTTTTTGAACTGTTGTTGTACCACCAATTGGAATGATTTTTAGTGGATCTTTATTGACGTCAAACTTAGAGTTAACAGTTTTGGTGTCTTTATGTGTTTGATTTTTGTTTTGTGATAAAAATTTTTGTTGTTGGTTCTTTTGTGAATTTTCACTTTGTTTTCCATTGTTTTTCATAGGGTGATTATAACATAAAGTAATTGACAACCATTTACTATAATTCATAATTATTGTATGAGTTTATATCTAAAGTCACTAGAGCCGTGCGAATATGCTGTTTCTGACGATGTGTGGCGTAGTATTGAGAGCACTCTTAGTGGGTTGACAGCAGGTCGGATGCCACGTAAATATGTAGCACTTGCAAAAGTTGAGGGTGGTAGGGTGATAAATATTGCTTTTGCAGTTGGGAAACCGATACTAAATAAAAATTTTAGTACAGATTCCACTGCTGAGAAGCATCGCGATCTAGTAGAAAAAGTCTGCAATGAACGAGGAATACCTATTAGAGATGCTAGGTCAGATTATGATCCTCCGTATCCTACTGATGAATCAGGTTGGCAATTTTTAAGTATGGGGGAACTTGTTTTACTAGAATCTGAAGGTAAAATAAGTGCAACTTTTAGTGGGGAATCTAGTCAATATGATTTTGGCACCGATAGAACTTTCATTTCAGAACTTAATGATGAATTACCAAATATAGATATAAGATTTGATGAAAAGAGATTATAAGATTTAGATTACTTTAACAATTCATATTGAGCATTGTTTTCGTTATTTTGGTCTTTGGCTTCAATTTCGCCACTTTCAACTTTTTTTACAATCTCTGGTAACCTTAAAAAGTCTAAAATTAAGGTTTTCTTTACTGTTCCATTTCGTAATGCTGCTGCTGGGTGATACAAGGGGTATAGCACATAGTTGGGCATTATGACTTCTACTCCATGAGAGGCCGAAATTTTAGCATTTGGCAAGAAGTAATTCATTGCATATCTGCCAAGGGTTGCTATTACTTTTGGTTGAATTATTTCAATTTGTTTTTTCAAAAACGGTTGGCAGGCTAAAATTTCGGCCTCAGTTGGATCACGATTTTCTGGTGGTCTATGTTTTACAATATTTGTAATGTAAATATCTTTTCGTGCCAAATTTATTTGATGCAATAAAAAGTCTAGTAATTTACCCGCTCTTCCAACAAACGGTATTCCATCTCTGTCTTCGTAAAATCCAGGTGCTTCTCCTATAAACATTATGTCTGCATTGTAGTGTCCATCGCCTGGTACGGCTTGAGTTGCAGTTTTGCAGAGTCCACATTTCTGGCATGATTTAATTTCTGAGGCTAATTTTTCTAAAAATTTCTTTTTATCTTTTGGTTTTAAATCTTTGTTCATTTGTTAAATTGTAGCATTTTGTTAGTATAAAAGTGAGTATGAATATTGGTATGTGGAATTCAAGGCTGATATATTTACGAATTGTTAATATGTTAGTTGCCACTATGAATTCCACCAAAAAATGAAAATAAAAACACTTAAATTAAAAAATTTCAGAAATTACGATAAACAAACATTTAATTTTGACGAAAAAATTAATGTAATAATTGGACCAAATGGTAGTGGCAAAACCAATATTTTAGAGGCAATAGCGACCCTTAGCTTAGGAAAGTCAAACAAAGCGGTAAAAACTGCAGATATGATTAAATTTGAAAGTGATTTTTTACATATTACTGCAATTTTGGATAATAACGATAAGTTAGAAGTTATAATTCAAAGAATTGAAAATTCAAATCGTGCTTCAAAAACTTACAAAATAAATGGGGCTATAAAATCACAAACTAAATTTGCAGGACATCTAAAATCTATTTATTTTGGACCAGAACATATTCGTTTAATTGCAGGGTCGCCTTCAAGACGCAGGAACTATTTGAACCAAATGTTATCACAAACTCATTATGAACATAGAAAAGCTTTGGCGCTATACAGCAGGGTTTTGAAACAGAGAAATAAATTATTAGAATCTATAAAAGGGCAGGTCTTATTGAAAATTCATGAAACTCAGTTAGATTTTTGGAATGCCCAATTATTATCTTCTGGGTTAACCATTCAAAAATATAGACATCAGTTTTTTAATTTTTCAGATGAGAACTTAAAGCAAATCAGCGAGAATTTATTTAACAATAAATTCTCGCTGAAACTAAATTATCAACCAAACACATTAAGCGAAGAAAGATTAAAAATTTTTCGCGATAAAGAAGTGTTATATGGCACAACGAAGATAGGGCCACATCTAGACGATTTTGAGTTCATCTTAGTCACTAATGATGGGGAATTCGCGTTAAAAAATTACGGTTCACGTGGTCAACAAAGAACAGGAGTGCTTTGCGCAAAGGTTTTAGAATTAAGTTACATAGAAAGACAATCTAATGAAAAGGCAGTATTATTGCTAGATGATATTTTTAGTGAATTAGATCAAACTTATAGAGAATCGGTGGAAAACATAGTGAAAAATCAGCAAACCATAATTACAACAGCAGATAAATCACTTATACCTGACAACATGAGTAAATTGATTTTAAATTTCGAGACATTAAAATGAAATTACAAAGGTTTTAGAGCGTAGGGTTTCATTGATGCCGATGTGTAAAAATCCCTACACAACAACGAGATTTCATGTATAATAGCAATTGTTATGGATTCAACAGAAATAAGAAAAAGATTTATAAATTATTTTACAGATATTCTGAAAGATCGAGATCTACAGCATGTAGAAGTTCGCTCTAGCTCATTAGTGCCTGAAAATCATCCGACACTACTTTTTACAAATTCAGGTATGGTTCAATTTACGCCATATTTTTTAGGTAAAAAAGACCCTGTTGAAGATTTTGGATCAAAGCGATTATGTTCTGTTCAAAAAGTTATTAGAACTGGTGATTTAGACAAAATTGGTAAGAGTAAGTATCATCTGACTTTCTTTGAGATGCTTGGTAGTTGGTCTATTGGTGATTATGGTAAAAAAGTAGCTGTTGAGTTAGCTTTTGATTTGTTAACAAATAAAGAATATGGTTTTGAATTAGACCCAGAAAAGTTTATACCGACCGTTTTTGCTGGTAGTAATGAAGCACAATGTGACTACGAAACTATTGAAGCGTGGAAATCAGTCGGAATTCCACCAGAAAAAATATCAAAGTTACCAGCTTCTGAGAATTGGTGGGCGCCAGGTGGTCCAAAGGCACAAGGACCATGTGGGCCATGTACAGAAGTATTGTATGACAGAGGCCCACAGTACGGACCAGAAGAAGAAACACCAGGTTTAACAGAGAACCCAAGATACCTAGAGATTTGGAATGCGGGTGTTTTCATGCAATATAACAGAAAATCAGATGGTACATTAGAGGAACTAGAAATACAAAGCGTTGATACAGGCGCTGGTTTTGAAAGATTTGCAGTATTAAAACAAGGTGTAGACTCAATTTACGAGACAGACCTTTTTATTCCCATAATTCAAAAAATCAAAGAACTACAAAAAGAATCTGATTCTATAGATTTAGATTTTGAACGAGAAGACATACAACAGGCAATACGACGGTCAGCAGACCATATAAAGGCTGCTACATTTGTTACTGCAGAAAGAGTATACCCATCAAGTAAAGATCAGGGTTATGTTTTACGTAGATTACTTAGAAGAGTTTTTAACGATTTTTCTTTTAAGCTGGCGATAAACCCTGAAAAAGCAAAAGAAGTAGTTCCAGTAGTTACTGAAATATACAGAGAGCAATATCCAGAAATAGATGAAGTTGATCATATTACAGATGTTTTTAATGAGGAACTCAAAAGGTATTTAAGCATTACCAAGCAGGCAAAACATGTAATAAAGCGAAATTATGTTTATAAGAAAAAAGATACAATTGATGCATTTGACATCTATCAATCAACAGGTGCGTCATTAGATACAATTAACAAAATTGCTGAAGAGCTAGACATGCAAGTTAATGCAACCGATTTTGATCAGAGAGTTAAGGAACATAGAGAGAAATCTAAAGAGGGTGCTAAAGAAAAATTTAAAGGGGGGCTAAAAGGCGATGATGAAAAACAAAGAAAAATGCATACGGCAACACATTTATTGCATCAAGCATTAAGAATGACATTAGGTGAGCATGTTCATCAAACGGGTAGCAATATAACGCCAGAGAGACTGCGATTTGACTTTTCACACCCAGAAAAAGTAACACAAGAACAGTTGCAAGCAGTGGAAAAAATCGTAAACGACAAAATTCAAGAAGAGTTACCAGTGAATGTTGTAAAATTACCGAAAGAAGAAGCTGAGAAAACAGGTGCTCTACATTTCTTTAAAGAGAAATATGGTGATACTGTTACTGTTTATTATATTGGGAATTCACTAGACGATGCTTTCTCAAAAGAATTTTGTGGTGGTCCGCATGTTAAAAATACAAAGGAAATAGGCAAATTCAAGATAATAAAAGAAACAAGTGTTGGAAAAGGCGTTAGAAGAATAAAAGCTGTGGTTGAATAGTTGGCAATCTATGTGAAAATATTAAGTTTTTGAATTCCCCTTATCAATCTAATTGTGTTAAAATCTACTTAATGAAATTGCCGAAACCTTCGTTAAAAAAGTCAAAAAAAGAAGAAAAAAACGATAACGATTTTCTAGTGTTAGATTTAGCACAAGCATCATCTAAATCAGTATGTTTCACAAAAAAGGGAGAACATTTAATTGCAAAGGGACTGTCAATCAAGTCTACTGATCAGCTTAAAATTACAAAAGATTTGATAGCTGAGACACTCAGTGAGGCTCAAGCCCAGGCTGGATCAAAAACTGATAATTTAATTATTGGATTATCTGGATCAAAAGTTATTGGTTTTGTGATTATTGCTCAATATACGAGAGAAAAACCCGATAGAGAAGTTAACGAAAAAGAAGTTGAAAAAATACACGAAAGAATTGCGGAATCAGCATACCAGCAAGTAAAAAATAGGTGGTCTATACTTTATGCCGACGATTTAGATTTTGAGCTTTTAGATTTAGTAATTACATCAACTCTTATAGATGGTGAAAGAGTTGAAGACATGATTGGAAACACAGGAGAGAAAATTCAAGTTAGTGTTTTTTGTTCATATTCTGTTAAGAGTTATTACGACTGGGTATTAAATACTGTTAAAAAATTAAAGTATAATGTTGAAACAATCACAACTACACTGTATTCCCAATCAAAGTTGTTAAACAATGAAAGTAAAAATTACCTATTAGTAGACATTGGTAAAAAAACTACAGATGTTGCGATAATTTTAGGTGAGAATATTATACAAACTAGATCGTTTGAATTAGGTGGTGATTTTTTCTCAAAATGGTTAGCAGAAGAATTAGGTGTGGAAGCAAACGTGGCAGACGCTAGAAAAGAAGCTTATGCGTCAAAAACATTAGATGAAAATGAAATGGATAGAGTGGGGGATATTCTATATGAAGCAGGTGTAATGTGGCGTAAAGGCGTGCAAACAGCATTAACATCGATGAGTGGAATCAAAAGCTTTCCATCTAGAATATATGTAAGTGGTGGGTGTGCTAATTTACCTGTTGTTCAAGAATTATTACACGAAGACGCGTGGAAACAAGCTATACCTTTTGCTAATAATGTGATCGAGATAGAGACTACAAACTCAGGTTTGTTTTCACAGCAAGTTTCAGACGAGTTACAACTGTTAAATGGTCCACAATGGTTTGTTCCCGTTAGTATAGGTTTAGTAAGATTGGAATTAGATGAGTAAAATTATGTTGTGGATAAATTATAGATGTATTTTTGGGTGGTAAGATATGAATACATCTATTATCAGAATATTTAATTTTAAATTATGAAAACAATAACAGTCACAGAAAAATTAG
>JALWZX010000064.1 GCA_027002375.1 candidate division WWE3 bacterium
TTACGTTCAGAAATGTGCGTACGATTTACATACTTGTTTTTTAGCTTCATTGCTTAGTATTCTAGCACATACTATGTGCTAAAGTACCCTAGACCCTATCTTATTAATAACTGGTCCGGCAGCCGTTGGAAAGTCAACAGTTTCGGAATTATTAGCTACAAAGTTACAAAATACTGCAATAATAAATGTTGATTATGTTAGGCATATGATAAGGAGTGGTCAAGTTAAACCATTTTTGAATACACATGAGTCAAAAAATCAAGTTACATTATCAGTACACAATGCATGTAGTTTAGCGAAAAATTTTAACGATTTTAACTTTAACGTTATTATCGATGATATTGTCGCAAGTAAGGAAAAATTAGATTTGTATTTTAAATTGACTGGTGGATATAGGCTTTTGGTATTTTTGCTGACTTGCGAATTGAAAGTCTTGGCTGAGAGAGATCTTGGTAGAGATTTGGTTGCACAACAAGGTAAAAGAGTGTCGCAGTTGCATGACAAATTCAGCAGTTTAGCTAACGAAACAAGGTGGAATGTTATAGATACTACAAATATAGACAAAAAAGAAACTGTAGATTTTATATTGAAGATAATCAACAAAAAATAATACCGAATTAAGAATTAGCATTCCAAACATTTGTATTTATAAATTCAGTTTTATCTTTTCGCTCGTGGTAAAAAATCATTAAATTTATAAGTGACGCGTAATTTCCAAAATATTCTTTTGCAAATTCAACTGATTCCTTTACAGTTGGAATTCTATTATTGAAATATATACTACCCAATGTTTTTCTTACCCATATATCTGCTGGAAATACATCGTTTTTATTAAAGCCATACATTAATATTAAATCAGCAACTTTTGGACCAATTCCTTTAAAGTTTAATAAATATTCTCGAGCTTGATTGGTAGCTAATGAATCGATTGTATCTATATCTAGCTCTTTTGTAATTATATTTTGCGCCATATTTTTTATATATTTTGCCCTGTATCCGCACCTGATTTTATTTTTTATAGATTCTATGTCATCATTAGCAATTTTATTTATGTTTGGGTAGGTATATATGCTTTCGTTGTCGATTTTAATTCTCTTTCCGTAATGTAAGAATAAATTCCTTTGCATTGTTTTTACCATTTTTACAGAGGTGTTTTGAGTTAATATGGATTCTATAATTCTATATTCGTTATTTATGTCATTCATGATTCTAATTCCAAATGATGACTGATATATTTTCATTAGATACTTATCGTTTTTATATTTCTTAGAAAAGCCCTCAGAGATATCTACGTTTAAAGAGAATATTTGTTTTATTTTAGAAATTAACTCATTTTTATTATCGCCAAACTTAAAACCACGCACTTTAGTGCGTGGATGGAGTTGGTCAACAATAGTAATTGGCGATAAGAAACCACGGGCTTTAGCCCGTGGAGTTTCATTTAGCTCAGATTGATCGAATTCTATAGTCAATTTATTTTTAGTGGGTTGTTTAAGTGTTACTTTTGACCATATATTTTGTACTGGTATATAAGTAACCCATGAATTAGTAGATTCGTCTAAGAAAAATAAATCTGCAACACATTGTTCTGATTTTAAGGTTTTATCTAAAGAGAAGCTTTTGACTTTTATTCGAAGACTATTCATATTATTTGAATTTTAGCATAGCATAAAATGAACATTATACTCAATGTAGCTTAGCGATAGTTAATCTATATTGGTCCAACGTAGTGAGGAAATCTATGCGAAACTCGGGTCGATCTTTTTTCTCATATCGATGAAAATTGGTTCAGCTTTTACATTAACTTTAGCCGTAGGACCATAAACGAGTTCGATTGTATCGCCAAGTTGTTTAGTTAACATTTGTTCCCATATTTCTGGTGATATGTTAGTGACAGGTATAGTATCTACAATCAAACCCTTTACGACACCTGATTTTTCTTGTATGGCATATGGCAATTCATCACACCATGGCATTGCTTTTGTTATTCTCATTGCCAAAGGGGATATTGGGGCAATACATATGTACTGATTTTCATCACGCCATGGATTTAATGGATCTATCAATATAACTTGTGTGTATACATCTATGATGCTTTCAGTCACGCCTTCGAATGTCGGTTCCTGTAATGTATCTATGGACATAAATATATTATAGGCCATTTTGAACATGTGTCAAAAATTTGTTATAATCAAAATGCGATGAAAAAGGGTAGCGCCTTTGGAGCATTTAGGGGAAGCATATGTAAATTAGTATGATTAACCTAAACGAGTTATGCACGAAACGCATATTCCACAAAGGGCTTGGTGCTTTTTACGGTATCAAGAATTGGAGTGGCACCGCGGTTTTGCTCAAACACGAGCAACCAAGAGTTTTTCTTGGTAATAATCGTCTCCATATAAGTTATATATATTTAGCTCGATTGAGCAGATGCATTAATGTAGTGCACTGGTTTAGTTGTGTATTTGGTGGAATTCCACCTAAAATGCATTATTAGACTAAAACAAAACTTATATGTTAGATATTAAATTTATACGCGAAAACCCTGACGTTGTAAAAAACGCAATAAAAGTAAAGCAATTAGAGGGTACTGTAGACATCGACGAATTATTGCAAGTTGATTCTGAGTTACAAAAAATCACAAAAGAGTTAGACGAGCTTAGAAGACAAAGAAACGAATTAGATAAAAAAATAAAATTTGAGAAAGATTTAGAGAAGAAAAAACCTTTTATTGAGGAAGCATCACAATTGAAGCCCAAAATAAATGAGACAGAAAATAAATACAAAGAATTAAAAGAAAAATTTGATGCTTTGATGCTTTGGGTTCCTAATGTGCCTGCTGATGATGTGCCAATAGGTGAAGATGAGTCGGGCAATGTAGAAATAAGAGTTGTAGGTGAGAAACCAGAGTTTGATTTTGAGCCTAAAACTCATGTAGATTTAATAGAGAATCTAAAACTTGCTGATACTAAAAGGGGTACTAAAATTGCCGGGTTTAGAGGTTACTTCGTGACAGGTAAAGGTGCTATTTTGGAACAAGCAATTTTGAGATATGCATATGATTTTATGGTAGAGCAGGGGTTTACTGCTATGAATGTTCCAGTTATGGTTAAGAAAGAGTGGCTTGTTGGTACTGGTTATTTTCCGTGGGGGCAAGAAGATCATTATAGCGTTGAAGATGATTTAGCTTTGGTCGGAACTGCAGAAGTATCGCTAACTTCCTATTATGCAAATGAAGTATTAAAAGAAGAAGATTTACCAGTAAAATTAATGGGAATTTCACCATGTTTCAGAAGAGAGGTTGGTTCACATGGTAAAGACACAAGAGGAATTTTTAGAGTGCATTATTTTAATAAGGTTGAACAAGTTGTACTGCTACCTGCAAGTGAAGACTTAACAAGAGAGTGGCACGATAGAATGCTAGGTTATGCAGAGCAAATATTGCAGAATTTAAATTTGCCGTATCATGTTTTATTAATGTGTACCGGCGATATGGGTGCTGGTCAGAGAAAGAAATATGATATTGAAGTGTGGTTTTCGGGGCAGGGTAAATATAGGGAAACTCATTCTGATTCGTACTTTTTAGATTTTCAAGCAAGAAGGTTGAATATGAAATATGTAGATAAAGATGGAAATAAAAAATATGTTTATACATTAAATAATACTGTTGCTGCTACGCCAAGACTTTTAGCAGGGTTAATTGAAAATTATCAGCAAAAAGATGGATCAGTTGTTGTTCCTGAAGTTTTAAGAAAGTATACAGGGTTTGACGTGATTGAACCTGAATAAATTTGTACGTGAAAGTGAGTTCGGTGTTTGTAAAGTGAGCGATTAAGGTTTTTATGTGGGGGAAGTGAATGAAATTCACTTCCCCCTTGCTGTTTTCTTATTGTTCCAACCAATAATTTTGTTAAACTAAAGATATGATCCAGCCAAATTTTTATGATTTTATAGATAATTTTGCTATATTTATATATGTTTTTATTGTCGGTGTTCTAATCTACAAAAGATTTAGAAACAAATTTTTGGATTATGTTGGTATTTTAGTTTTGAGTTCAGCAATATCAGAAGGTCTAAAATATATTATAGCAAAACCTAGACCTGCATTAGGCATAGAAAAAGGCTTTGAAGGCGCTAGTTTTCCATCTACGCATTCTACAATTGTTTTTACTGCTTTTTTCTTCTTTCTATTTGCTTGTCATAGTATGTCTTTTATTAAAAGCAGAAGGGAAGGGGTTAAAAGTACTCATTCGAGTAGGGTAGAGGTATCTGAAAATATATTTGTCATAGTTTTATTATTTTTAGGTGCGCTAACGGTTGGTGCATTAAGAATACTAGTTGGAGCACATTATCCAGTTGATGTATTAGCAGGTGCAGTATTAGGTTTTCTAATTTCTTTGCCTTTTAGATATTACGACATCACAATTCATAAGGTTAAATGAAACTCTACGGGCTGAAGCCCGTGGTTTCTTATGATGACAGATTCAAAACAAAATTTCTTTGAAACTAAATATAAAAGTCCTAGAAATTATATTGAATATCATCACAGGATATCACTGATTTACATCAGTGATAAATGATCGCTAGTTATTATATAGACTAACTACATCCACGCACTAAAGTGCGTGGTTTTAAGTTTGGTGAGAATAAAATTACATCATCTTGTTTTGAGGTTTAATAGTCTATATATTTTTCGCGAATTATGTGTTGGGACATTTAATATTTTCTATTTAGCGATTAGTTAATTAATGCTTGAAGTATTTGCTACTGATTCCTAAAAATTTTTATGATACACTTTACTTACTATGGATAAAAATCTATTAAAAGCTTTGGGATTGTTATTTGTTTTAGTTGCAATTGTTGGCGTATTTTTATACTTTTCTGTTAACGCAGTAAACGAGTCAAAGAGTGTTACTCAAGAAGAGTGTATTAAAAAGGTGCAACAACAATATAATATAACTGATGAGCAACTGAATCAAATGAAAGCAGAAAGTACAGATGGTATAATTGCGGTTCCACCTGAGGCAATAGAGGCATATAAGAGTTGTGTTAATAATAACAAAATGATTGAGCCTCCAACGACTAAGAATTAACATAGCGAAGCTTTCGGTTAAAGACTAGTCTTTATATGCTTATACTCTACAGAGTTTGGAGATTGTTTATTCATGATGCAGAATGATGACTTTAGTTGCTATAGTAATTGATATATTTTCCAAAGATAATATAATGATTAAGCTAAGTTGAACAGTATCGTGTTAATGATAGAATGCAGTTTTTTGCATTGTATCAATATGAATAATTATGTTTAGTAAAGTATTAGGTAAGTTGCTAGATAGTAACGAAAACAAATTAAAGAAATTAGAGCCTATTGTTAAACAAATAAATTCTTATGAAGAAGAATTTAAGAAATTAAGTGATGAGGAAATCAAAGAAAAAACTAGAAACTGGCAAAGTGAATTAAGAAAAGAAGATATAACAGACGAAGAAATAAAGAAAAGATTAGATGAAATTTTACCTGAAGCGTATGCTTTGGTAAAAGAAGCTTCTAGAAGAACAATGAATCAGTCGCATCGTGATGTGCAATTAATGGCTGGTATTGTTTTGCATCAAGGTAAAATAGCCGAACAAAAAACTGGTGAAGGTAAAACTTTAACAGCTACCCTACCCTTATATTTAAATTCGCTTGCAGGTAGAGGCGCGCACCTTGTTACGCCAAACGATTATTTATCAAAGCACGCTGTTGGTTGGTATGGCCCAGTTTATGAGATGTTAGGCATTGATGCTGGTGTTATTGTGCATGAGGAAGCTTTTGTTTATGATTCTGAATACGTAAACGAAGAAATAAATGACATGTATCTAACACATTTGAAGCCTATATCTAGATTAAAAGCTTATAGATGTGATGTTACATATGGTACTAACAGCGAATTTGGTTTTGACTTTTTACGTGACAACATGAAACAACAGGTTTGGGAATTGGTTCAGTCTAACCCAAATAAAGATTACTTTGCTCATAATTTTGCTATTGTCGACGAGGTTGATAATATTTTAATTGATATTGCAAGAACTCCACTTATAATATCTTCATCTAAAGATTTACCCCCCGAAATGTATGCTAAGTTTGCGCAATTGGCAGAGGGTCTTGTAGAAGAAACCGATTATACAATAGATGAAAAATTTCGTGTTGTAACTTTAAGCGAAATTGGAATTAGAAAAATTGAGAGAAAATTAGGAGTTGAAAATTTGTATGAAAAAGATTTCGCAACTGTTCACCATATCGAGAATGCATTAAAAGCTAAAGCTTTATTTATAAAAGATAAAGATTATGTTGTTAAAGATGGTGAAGTTATCATAGTTGACCAAAACACAGGTCGGTTATTGCATGGTAACCGTTGGAGCAATGGTGTACATCAAGCGGTTGAGGCTAAAGAAGGTGTCGAAATTAAGCCTGAGTCTAAAACAATGGCTACTATTACGTATCAGAATTATTTTAGAATGTACGATAAATTAGCTGGTATGACAGGTACGGCAATTACAGAAGCAGATGAATTTTATAAATTTTACGAACTAGATGTTATTGTAATTCCAACATATAAACCTATTGCTAGAATTGACCAGTCTGATTTAGTGTATAAAACTGAATCGGCAAAATTTAGGGCGGTTGCTAGGGATATTGCAGAAAGGCACAAGAAAGGTCAGCCAATTTTAATTGGTACTACTACTGTTGAGAAATCACAGTTGCTTTCTACGTACTTGAAACGACTTAAAATTCCACATCAAATATTAAATGCTAAAAACCATGAAAAAGAAGCACATATTATTGCGCAAGCAGGTAGAAAGGGTTCGGTTACTGTTGCCACAAACATGGCTGGTCGGGGAGTAGATATTATTTTAGGTGGTGACCCTTTTGATGAAGATAAATATAAAGAGATTATTGAATTAGGTGGTTTATATGTGATTGGTACAGAAAGACATGAATCGAGAAGAATTGATAATCAATTAAGAGGCCGAGCTGGTCGTCAGGGTGATGTTGGCGAATCTAGATTCTATTTATCATTGCAAGATTTTCTATTGAGAGTTTTTGGCGGAGATAAAATTGAGTCTATGATGGGTAGATTAGGTGTAGATGAAAATATGCCTATAGAAGCACGTTTGATTTCGCGAACTATCGAAAGTGCACAGAAAAAAGTAGAGGGAATGAATTTTGACCAAAGACAGAATCTTGTTAAGTACGATGATGTTATGACTATTCAAAGAGAAACTGTTTACGAAATGCGTAGAGAAATACTTTTTTCAGAAGATGATAAAGAAGGATTTTTGAATTGGGTTTTAGAGAAACTTGAACCTTATAAAACTGAAAGTTTTGACAGAACATGGAAAAAGAACTTAGAAAAATACGGACAAGATGTATGGTATGAAGCAGTTAAGCAAATTTCATTACAAATCATTGATACACTTTGGGTAGATCATATAGATGCAATGGATGAGTTAAAAGATGGTGTTAGATTGCGTGGGTATGGTCAAGTTGACCCGTTGGTGGAATATAAGCGTGAGGGTAAATTAATGTTCGAAAGGCTTGTAAATGAAATTTGGTATACAGTTGCAGATAGATTAGAGAAGATAAAAGTTGAAGTTCAAGCAGTAGATGAAAAGGGTGCTGAAATCAATAATAATGATCAAGCTGTTGATGGGCAACTTGTAAGTAAAGGTGATAAAATTTTAAGTGACTCCCCAGAAAATTTACTTAAAGAAGCTGATTATAAGTCGGGGGAATTAAAGAGTGGTGTTGAAGATGAAGTCGAAGAGTTAGCCAAAGAAAGATTAGAAGAAATGAATTTATCTAATTCTGATATTACTTCTAATGGTAGCGCTAACGGCAAAAAAAAGCTTGGAAGAAATGATTTGTGTTGGTGTGGCAGTGGAAAGAAGTACAAAAAGTGCCATGGTAGGTTTGAGTAGAATTTCTTGTTGCGCTTTTTCATTTTTAATTTTGTGATACTATTTAAGTACAATGAATGAGACTTATCAGGATTTACTTAACGAATTAGAGCTTCAAGGTATTTTACAAAAAAATACTAGACTATATGATGCCCTGCTGAAATTTGATAGAGCTGATTTTGTGCGAGATGAAGACAAAAGAGATGCTTATGTGAATTCCCCATTATATATTGGATACGGACAAACAGTTTCACAACCATACACAATTGTTTTTATGTTAAAACTTTTAAATGTTGAGCCTAATAACAAAGTATTAGAAATTGGTTACGGCTCTGGTTGGCAAACTGCAATTTTAACAGAATTAGTTAAACCAAATGGGGAAGTTTATGCAACAGAAATTGTTCCAGAGATAAAGAGTTTTGGTGAAAAGAATCTTAAAAAATATAACTTAGATTTAACGGGTAGATTGCATCTTTATCAGGCTACACAAGGTGATTTAGGAGTCAAAGAAAAAGGCTTGTTTGATAGAATTATTAGTGGCGCTTCAGCTGAAAAATTACCCGAGCAATTGATAAAACAATTAGCCGTTGGCGGTGTAATGGTATTGCCTATTAAAAATTCAATTGTAAAGATTGTAAAGACTAGTGATGATGATTATTCAGTTGAAGAATATCCAGGTTTTGTTTTTGTGCCACTTATTACCTAATTTCTAAAGTTTGCCCCAACAGCTTCAGATATGTTTTCATAACCATCTTTTTCTATTAATTTCACGAGATCATGGTTTATTTTTGAAATTACCTGTGGCCCTTCAAATATCATCCCTGTTATTAGTTGAACTAGGGACGCACCATTTTTGATTTTTGTGTATGCGTCTTGTGCGTTAAAGATGCCTCCTGTTCCGATAAAAATTGTATGATTACTATAATCTTTATACATTTGTTTTAGCAATCTATCTGCGTTTTCCTGCGTTGGTTTACCACTAAAGTTTCCTTTTAAATCATCGACACTATTTATTTCATCTTTATCAAAGTATTTATTATTTCTGTCCTTTACTAAATTTGTAAATATGAATCCTGATATCCCTTTGTCAATGCCAGTTTTTACAAGCTTGCTGGCGTGGTTAAATGTTAGTTCGTTTGCCATTTTTACGAACAATGGTTTTTTGATGTTTAAATGGTTGATTTCCACCAACAAATCTTCATAATTTTTTAAATCAGCAAAACTTTCTGTTAAACGTGCGTTTGGGCAACTTATGTTAATTTCAAAATATTTTAGGTAATCTTTGTTTTTGAAAACTTCAAACCCGTGAACATAATCATCGATTGCTTTTTTTATGGAATCAATTTCTGGTATGTTCGTACTACCTATACTTACGCCAACAGTTTTATCGTTTAGATTCATTTTGTCTAGTCTTTTTGCAACTGCAGGTGCACCTTCAGACTTAAAACCTTTGTTCACTAATAATGATTTAGATTTTGGAAGTCGGGCGAGCCTTGGCGGTTTATTACCTTCGTATTGTTGAAATGTGACGGTTCCGACTGTATTAAAACCGAACCCAACATAATACATTGTTTCAGCAAGATGCCCATCATAATCAAAACCCGCAGATAGCCCAACAGGATTTTTAAAATCTATGCCTAAAATTGATTGTGATAATTTGTTATTTTCATATCGAAATGTTTTTTTGAATAACTTTTTGGTTGTGTTGTTTTTGGTTATCTTCTTGCCAATATCTGTAAAATGATTGTGAACATCTTCAGCATCCTTTTTAAAAAGAATTGGTTTCATTATATATTTATAGGTTAGGTTTATTGGTTTATTTGCAATCATATTTACTATGTTGTTGAAAGCCCCATCCTTTAGGTAAATGATGGAGCAATCATCAAATTTTATGCAATGCATGCGTAGGAAGTTCCCGACTTCAGTCGGGAACTTCACTTTAATTGTAACGCATTTTTCATGACTTTAGTCATACTTGAATTTGTGTTTCCGTATGCGAATGCACTTGCTTTGCTTAAATTAAAATATTTTTTAATATATTCATTGATTTCTTTTAAGGTCACCTCTTTTATGGTTTTATTTATATCTTTAACTGAGTATACTTTTTGATTGTAGAAGATCGGTGTTGAAATCAGGCTAGATATCGCGTACACGTTGTCATATTTTACTAGATTATGGTTTATAATAAAGTTTTTAAAATGATCCAGTTCTGTTTTTGATATGCCGACTTTAGCAAATTCGTTTATTTCATCTACAATTATTGGGAATACTTTTTTGAATATTGCTGGATCATAATTAGCATATACTGCTATTGTTCCTGAATTATATGTTAAATCTATATAAGCATATATGTCATACAACAAGCCTTCTTTTTCTCTTAATCTATGCATCAACCTACTTGTAAGTGGTCCGCCAAGTATGTTTGCAGATAAATGGGCTAATGTAGCTTCTTGCTTAGTTATATCTTTTCTACCCTTATACGGAATTACAAGTGTATTATATACTAAATTCGTTTTGTCTCTATCTGGCTTTGTTTTAATAACATTTGTTTTAAGAACCTGTTTAGGATAATTAAATTTAACATTTTTTGTCTTCACCTTATTAAATTTATTAGTGACTGAATCTTTTATTTTCTCTACATTAAAATTTCCGGTGATTACAAGTAGTAATCTACTAGGGTCATGATAAAAGTTGCGGTATTTTAATAAATCTTTTCTTGTAAAACTTTTAATATTCTTTTCGTTTCCTAGAATTGGTAGTGAGTAAGCAGTTTTGTTTTTACTCACACTGTTTTGAACGAACATAAAATTTCTGTAATTTACGTTGTCTAATCTTTTATGTAACTCATCAAGAATGATTGTTCTTTCGACTTCCACATAATTTTCATCAAAGATACTTTTATATAGAACTTGATATATAAAATCTACAGCAAAGTCTAATTTGTTATATGGAACAGTTAAGTAATATTTTAGAACTTCATAGTTTGTCTCTGCATTGCTCATACCCCCAAGTTCTTCTAATAATCTATTCAACTTCACCTTATCGGGCCACTTCTCTGTTGCCTGCATTGTTGTATGTTCTAGAAAGTGTGTGATACCAGAGTTCTTAGTGTCTTCAAATGCACCACCAGATCTAAGTAGTGCAGTAACATTTACCGAATACGGTTCTTTACTTGGTATTAAAAGTATTTGTGTGCCATTTTTTAATTTATGCAACTCGTAATTAAATTTCATATGGTGAGTTTAACACAATTAGTTGTAAGATAAATATGTTTCATGGATTTACAAATGGCTATTAAACATAGCCTTTCTTTTGGATCTCAAATGCTTCTTTGTATTTGCCATTAATTTTCATGAGTTCCTCGTGTGTGCCGTCTTCAATTATTTTACCATTGTCAACTACAATTATTCTTTCTGCATTTCGTACTGTTGAAAATCTATGTGAAATAATAATTACTGTTTTATCTTTTGTGAATGTAAATAATTTATTAAAGATTTCAAACTCTGATTTAGGGTCAATAGCACTTGTTGGTTCATCTAATATAATAATAGGAGAATCTTTATAAAAAGATCTAGCTAAGGCAACCTTTTGCCATTGACCAGTTGATAAATCTGTTCCTCGATTGAATCTTGGGTTTAATGGTGTCTGGTAACCGTATTTTAATTTAGTTATAAACTCATGTGCACCTGAATATTTTGCGGATTCTATAATTTTATTTTTATCTTTTTTTACTTTAAGGTCTTTTAGTGCAATATTTTGTTCTGCTTTGTAATAATATTTACCGAAATCTTGTGATAATAATGATATAAGTGAATATATATCATCT
>JALWZX010000065.1 GCA_027002375.1 candidate division WWE3 bacterium
AGTAACAGTAACAGATAATACAGATGGAACAGTTACATTAAACTTACCACAAGATATACATACATCAGCAACACCAACATTTGATTCATTAACTTTAACAAATGGATTAGTAGCAGATACAAATACACTAGTAGTAGATGCATCAAATAATAGAGTAGGAGTAGGTAATGCATCACCAAGTGCATTATTTACAGTAGGTACAGGTGCATCAGCTTTTACTGTAGATAATGCAGGGTTAGTTACAACGAATAATGATGTAGTAATAGGTAATAGTGCAGACCTAAAGATTGGTTCTATAGCGTTAAGCGATGGAGCATCGGCATCATCAACAACGTCAGGTGCATATTTAGTAGGTGTGTATGATGAATTTGATAATAGTAATAGCACAAATGTACAGGATGTTCTTGATGATTTAGATGCAGCCATAGCAAATGCTGGTGGCGATGTAACAACTGTAGGTGATGCGACTTCCTCAACACCGTTTACCGCCGATGGCGATGGTAATACATTATGGTTTGAAGGTTCAACTGCTGATAACAACGAGATAATATTGACGACAGCAACTGACCCGACTACAGATTATACTATCAATTTACCAGCATCAAACGGCACAATTGCATTGGGTTCAGGTACAACAAACGGGGTGGCGTATTGGTCAGCAGATCATGTTCTCACATCAGAATCACAACTTAGCGTATCAAGAGGTGGTACTGGCGCATCCTCATTAACGTTAGGGGGAATTCTACTCGGTAACGGTACGAATGCGATAACTGCAACGGCACAACCAACAAACGGGCAATTACTAATAGGTTCAACTGGAAATAATCCAGTATTAGGTACAATAACAAGTACTGATTCGGCAAATGAGATATCAATAACAAATGGTGCAGGTACAATACAATTAGACTTACCACAAGGTATCTCAACAACTTCAACCCCAACGTTCTCAACAATAAGAACAGGTACAGCAGCCGGGCAAGGGTTCGTAGAACTTTATCAAATGGATCAACCAGTAACAAAGGCTTCAAATGTAGAATTTGCTGATATATTATACACCCCTGAAAGTTCGGCAACTGCTACAAGAGGTAGATTATACTTTGATTCCGATGACAATAAATTATATGTTTACGATGGTTCGAATTGGGTCGATTTAACTCAACAAGATACAAATACCCAATTATCAGAATCTGATGTCGAAGCAATGATATATGATAACGATAATGATTTAAACGCTAACTGGTTAGTAAATTTTGGAGCTTATAACGGTACATTCAACCTAAATGGCACTGGTGATCTTAACATACAATCGAATGGGTCAACATTTGCATCATTTGACAATTCAGGTTTATTTACTTTAGATAATTTGCAATTAAACGGTAATACCATTGGGCTAACAACAGATTCAGATCTATTATCACTAGCAAACAGCGCACTCACAGTTAATGGCACATTAACTACAACCGGGTCAGTAACAGCTCCAACTGATGAATCAATAAATGGTATAGATATTAATAATGGTGCAGTTTCAGATGTATCTAACTTGTCAGTAAATACTGGTGGGTATGTATCAATTGGTGGAATTCAATTAGATGCTTCTGGTTCCGATAATACACATTCTGGTGCGTCAATAATTGGAACATACGATGAGTTTGCAAACAGTGACAGTACAACTGTTCAAGGTGTACTAAACGATTTAGACGATAAAATTACGAATTCTACACATGATCCTGTAACTTTGGCTGGTTCGTATGATTACTTAACATTAAGTGGTCAGCAAATCACATTAAATCAAATCGACTTAACAACAGATGTAACAGGAACACTACCAACGAATAATGGTGGTACAGGTATGGATACAAGTGGGTCAACAGGTGTGGCTACAATAAATAGCGGTACATGGGCAATAACACCGAATTTATCTTCTTCATTAGGTGGTACAGGAAAAGATACATCAGGCAGTACAGGTGTACCATTTATATCAAATGGAACATGGAACGTAGATAATAATTACTTATCAGTAGCACATGGTGGTACAGGTACAAATACATTTACGGCAAATGGTGTACTGTTTGGCAACGGTGTTAGTGCAATACAATCTACAGCACAAGGCACAGCTGGGCAAGTGTTGTCTGTGAATTCCACCACACTAAACCCTGAATGGATAAACCAAAGTGCTATAGATGCAGGTACAGTTGACGGCAGAGACGCAGCTGATTTCCTAAGATCAAATGCCACAGACAACTATACATCAGGAACATTAACATTTGATAGCGCTACAACATTAAATATAGCGTCAGGTTCGACTTTAGATATCGATGGCACATGGCAAATCGGTGATACTGCAGTAACAGCAGATGCAAACGAATTAAATATTCTTGATGGTGCTACCATTTCAACCACAGAACTTAACTTGTTAGATAACAGATCTGGCACACTAGTAGATACAAACAATATCTCAAGCTATGCGGTTACATCATTGACAGCTGGTTCTGGTTTAAGTGGTACGGCTACCCAGGGTGCAGTAACATTATCAGTAAACGCTGGTGACGGTATTATAATGGGTGGTACAGGCTCAGACTATGTAACTGTTGATTTGTCATCAGGTGCAGGTACAACAAGTTTGAGTCAATCAGCTTCAGGTTTAGAAGTAGATTCTGATGGTTTAAGCTTACTTTCTAATTGTGGTGATGCTGAAGTTCTGGTTTGGGACGATTCATCTGCCGTATGGAAATGCCAAGCCACCAGCTCATTTGGGTCAATAAGTCAGGTTGGTGAAGTTACAACAGGCGCAGCATTTTCTGAAGATGGCTCTGGTAATTCGTTGTGGTTTGAAGGTGCAACATCTAATGACAACGAAATCTTATTAACTGCAGCAGATCCTGGTGCAGACTACACAATTACATTACCTGCTGTTACAGGCGATGTTGTACTTGGTTTAGGTGCAACAAACGGTGTACCATATTGGACATCAGCTCATGTATTGTCATCAGAATCACAACTTAGTGTTTCAAGAGGTGGTACTGGTGCATCCTCATTAACGTTAGGGGGAATTCTACTCGGTAACGGTACGAATGCGATAACTGCAACGGCACAACCAACAAACGGGCAATTACTAATAGGTTCAACTGGAAATAATCCAGTATTAGGTACAATAACAAGTACTGATTCGGCAAATGAGATATCAATAACAAATGGTGCAGGTACAATACAATTAGACTTACCACAAGGTATATCAACAACATCTGCTCCAACTTTTGCAACGTTAAATACAGGTCATGGAGATAATGAATTGTGGGCTATGGATCAAGATGTAAAGACAGATAGTAACGTAACATTTTCAAATATGACATCATCAAATGATTTAACAGTTGATACAGATACACTTTATGTTGATAGTGCTAATGATCGAGTAGGTATAGGAACAACGAATCCTGGAGCGGAATTAGAGGTTGCTGGTAATTTACATATTACTGGCTCATCTAATACGTTATCTGTGGGTGGTGTTGCCTTAACTGATAACACATCTACATCATCTGGAGCATCTTTAATCGGTTTATACGATGATAACATGAGCAGTATATCAGGCAACACCACCGTACAAAACGCTATAAAGCAACTAGACTCTGCATTGGGTAGTGCATCGCATGATCCTGTCACATTAGATACGACAAGTCATGATTACTTATCATTAGACGCAGTAAATACGCAGGAAATAATATTAGGTGCAATTGACGCGGCAACCGACTTAACAGGTCTCGTACCAGCAGCAAACGGTGGTACAGGGTTAGATACATCTTCAGGCAATGGTCATGATCAAGGGGTTCCAGTAATAGATTCTGGCACATGGTCAGTAACATCACAACTAGCACCTGCTAAAGGTGGTACAGGTGATGATACTTCAGGTGAAAATGGTGTACCTATAATATCTGGTGGAAATTGGACATATCCTGATCAATTACCATTAGCACAAGGTGGTACAAACAAAGCGTTATCAGCAGTCGCCGGTGCAATAGCATGGTCTGATGCTGATTCCTTAGAACTAACATCAGCAGGAACAAGTGGACAAATATTAACAAGTGGTGGAACGGGTACGCCAACATGGCAAGATGTATCCAATGTCTTTGATGATAAATATGTAGCAATTGATGATGCAGCAACACCAGGTTATTTAGGTGCAACAGGTAATGCCGGTGTATTGAGAACAGATTCCTCGATAACATATACTGATAATGGTGATTATGTAACTTTAGGCCATGCAGATACATCAAGTCAGGCAAGTTCTGACAATTCAACAACTACTGTAATACAAGATGTAGGTTTAGACACATATGGCCATGTAACGTCGTTAGGTACAACAGATTTATCTACAGTATTAGACAACTATGGATCGTGGACAGCTCAAGACGGTGATACAGATACATTAGCAGTTACATCGGGTACAACATTGCAATTCGGTGAAGGTACGGCAATTGATATTAATTTTGACGGTTCGAATCCAAATAAACTAAATATTACAAATACAGGTGTTACACAACTAACAGGTACAACAAACCAAGTAAATGTGTCTGCATCAACTGGAGCGATAACGTTATCACTGCCACAAAGAATCGATACATCAGCACCTGTGCAATTTGCGACTGTAAATACAGGGCATGGCGACAATGAGTTATATCCAATGGATCAATCTGTATTACAAGCAGCTTCACCAACATTTGCAGGTCTTACATTAACGGGTTTGTCTGATGGGGTAGTAACTGTATCATCAAATGTATTAGGGTCCTCATCTGCGCTATCTCCGACTCTTGGTGGTACTGGAGCAACATCACTTACAGATCACTCAGTATTATTGGGTAGCGGAACATCAGCAATAACACCTATTGCATTAACAGATGGTCAACTATTAATTGGCTCAACTGGCAATGACCCAATATCTGCACAATTAACCGCTGGTGCAGGAATAGGTATAAATTCCGCATCAGGAGCAATAACAATATCTAACTCAGATACAGGTTCTGATCAAAATATATTCAAGCATATAGCTGTAGATACTCAAAGTACAATAGATGCAGATACAAACGATGATACATTAACATTAGAAGCTGGAACAAACATAACTTTAACAACAGATGCAGTAAACGATAAAGTTACCATTGCAGGTACAGCATATACTGCAAACAACGGTTTAACATTAAATGGTACAACATACGAATTAGGTGGAACTCTAACTAAGAGTACAACAATAACAAGTGGTGGCAATAGTATGATATACAACCTAAACGGGGCATCAGAGAGTTTCGAAATTCAAGATGCAGGTGTGCATTTCGCCAAATTTACAAATGCTGGAATATTCGAACTAGACAATTTAAGACTAGACGGAAACAACATAGGTATAAATACTAATTCAACATTATTGCAATTGGCAGCAGATCAAATAACGGTAGATGGTAAAATTGTTGCTGACGAAACTGACACAATAAATAGCGTTGATATAACAACTAGTGGCGCAATAAGCGGTGTCAATGGGCTAACAATAAATTCAGGACAAGACTTAATAATTAACACAACTGGATTAAGTGAAACAAATGACGGTGATTCTGGTTCTGAACTAGTAGGCGTATATACGGGTAACTTTAGCAATATAAGCCCCACATCTTCAATATTACAAGACGTTTTAGAGTCTATGGATAGTACGTTGCATCCTGCATTATCGCTAGTTGATACAAATTCATATGGGTACTTGACACTTAATTCGTCTACACAAGCATTAACTCTAGACCAAATAGGGTTAGATGAAGATGACACTAAAGGCATTTTACCAGTATCCAAAGGTGGTGTTGGGCAAAATTCATCATCATGGACAGGTGTGTCAGTAGTTGATTCAGGTGTATGGTCAGCTTCAGCACAATTAGCACTAGATAAGGGTGGTACAAATAAATCATTAACTGCAAGCTCAGGTTCAGTAGTATATTCAGATTCAGATTCGTTAGAACTATCAGCAGTTGGGTCAGGAGGTCAAATACTAAAGAGTGCTGGTACAGGTGCGCCAACATGGGATAATATCGTTAACTTCTTATCAGCTGGTGACGATATAAGTATAACGGGTACTACAACAGCAACGATAGCATTACCCGATACCATAGATTTATCATCATTAAGCGCTTCTGGTGTTGGTGGTTTGTCATTATATGATGATGATAGCAACTTAGGTATATTTATAGAAGATGGTGGGCAGGTAAATATTGGTGGTGGAACTTCACCGATAGCCGATTTACAAATTGGTTCTACCTATGACAATTTGCAAATTGATGGTACAGATGACCTATATGTTTATGATGACATAGAATTAGATGGTGAGCTATATATAAACAATGAAGGTTTATATAATGCGATGCTTGGTAATCGACAATATTCAGCTAACAACTACATAACCGATTCCGAAACATTAACGAGCTCAATTAATAAACTAGATCAACAAACCTATGATATTGCAGTTGGTAACGATGGTATGTGGTTAAGAGATAATACGAACCATTATAACTATTCTGACAATTATCATAATTTTGTTATAACAGATAGTGGTAATGTCGGTATAGGTACAAATGATCCGAGTGCAAGATTAGAGATAGCAGGTGGAACTTCAACAATATCAAATGCTTCAGGTGATATTACAATCAACGCTGCATCAGATAGTATATCCTTTGCAGGTGATGATCTTACCAATCTCTCTAATATAGATGTAAGTGGCTATGTTACATTCTCCGCAAATTCTGTACCAACGACACAATCAGGACGTGTTTACTATGATACAACTGATAACACATTATACATGTATAACGGTTCAGCGTGGAAAGATTTAGCGGGTGGGCAATCACCAGGTACAAATTGTGATATTGTTTATACTGACGCAAATGGTGACTTCAAATGTGGTACAAACGAGGGAGCTGCGTTTAATGCATACGATAGTACCGGTGGTCAAACGTTTACATCTACAGCTATTACAGTTAATATTGATACAACAACAAAATCTAACTCAAATTATACATTATCGTCTGACGAAATTGCTTTTGGTAGCAACGGTACTTATCAAGTAGCGTATACATGTGCGATAGATATTGATTCCGGTAGTTCAAGATCGGGTGCTAAATGCTATTTGGAAACAGATTCAAGTGGCTCATGGGCAACGATATCCGGATCTGAATGTTATACATATAACAGAACTAATAATGCTGCTGCACAGTCATGTAGCAAAACGATTGTCTTGGATGCTAATTCATCTGATAAGATAAGAATTAGAACAGTGAGAAATTATGGAACTTCAACCTTAAAGACGATTACTGATGGTTCTTCAATCGCCATAAATAAATTAATAGCTGTTGGTGCTGATTTAGCAGAAATTTATTATACAGAAGATGACTCAATAGACGCCGGTGATGTCGTTTCCATAGATTCAGAACTTTTAGATGGTGTAAAGAAAGCTGTTGGCGCATACTCAGATACAGCAATGGGAGTTATTTCAACACAGCCGGGCAAAATTATAGGTGTAGAAGATAAAAGTCATGATGGTAGACCAGTACTTTTGGCATTAAGCGGTAGAGTTCCAGTAAAAGTAACAACAGAAAATGGTGAAGTTGAGCCTGGTGATTTTGTTACCGCATCGGAAACACCTGGTATTGCCATGAAAGCCACAAAATCTGGTTACATATTAGGTCAGGTATTAAATGAATTTGAGGATATTGATGGTGATGGTGTTGGCACTGTTGACGTGTTCTTAAAACAAGGTTGGTATAACGCGGAACTGGGTTTAGCATCAGCGCTAGAAAATGATGACACATTTATTGATAAATTCGGTGATGCAATAATGACACATGTTGAAACAAGTGATGCTATTAGTAATTTATTATCAAGTACAGCTTCACAGAAATATTTGGTAGATCTTAATAATGTCAATGTTGAAAAAGGCGATTTAGTATCGATTTCCACAGACGAATATCAAACAATTGAGAAGACAACCGTCGCAAATGAAAATGCAATTGTGGGTATAGTTAAAAACATAATAGAAAGTGATGAAAATATTAAAGGTAGTCTTTGTACAGAAAATGGTTTAACAACAGAAGATTGCGCTCAATTACCAAGCAGTATTGTAGAAGTAGCAGTGGCGGGTCAAACAAAGGTTAAAGTTGATAATTCTAATGGGGAAATCAAAGTTGGTGACCTGTTAGCGTTATCACGGGTAAATGATGGTTATGCAACAAAAGCCACAGATAAAGGTTGGACAGTAGGTAGAGCCCTAGAAGATCTAACTGATGAATCTGGGAAAATTACAATTGTTTATACAAATGCGTGGTTTAACGGTTTAGATAACGATAATGAGGATTTGGTATTCGAAACCGATAAAGACGTAACAAGTATAAACGAAGCATTAGTTGCATATGATGATTTAACAGTTCTAGGCAATACCACAATGAATGATTTAAGTCTTACTGGTACATTTAATGCGGGTATAATCTCAATTGATGGTGTTTCTGGATCAATAAATTCGACAGGTGACATATTAAGATTGCAAGATCAATATGGAGCAGGTAACATAGATATATTCGCAGGAAAAATTGCAATAACAACTGATGGTAGCATAATAGCTAGAGAAGGAACAATAGAAGCAAAAGAAGTTGTTGCTGGCGTGTTTACAGTTAGAGAAGAGAGCCAAGGTTCTGAAGATTCGTCGAGTGTTGGTAGTTCAGTCATAATATCTGGTGATACAAAGGTTGAGATTGAAAATACACTAGTGAATGAAAAAAGTAAGATATTTATAACACCGACATCAAGTACTGGTGGTGAACAATTAATTGTTTCAGAAAAATCTGATGGTAAATTTACAGTAACGATAGACAATTCATTAGATAATGATATAACGTTCGATTATTGGGTTGTTAAAGTCGAAGCTCCTGTAGCTAAGAATGTAGGTGATAATGAATTAGATAACAACACTGGTGCAAGTGATCAAAATGATGAAATAGATAATTCGAATCTAAATGCAGATTCAAATGCTGACGTAAACACAAACGAGACTGATCAACAAGATGATACCAGTCTAACAAATGATACAAATGGTGAAGATGGCGAGTTATCAGGTACTAACGATGACGCCATTGTAAATCAAAACAATGATAGTAACGATGATCAGAATTCAGATAATAGCATTGTTAATGATCAAAATAATGGTGACATAACAAATGATTCTGGTGAAGTGGTAACTTCAGCACAGGGTGAACAGAGTTAGTACAGTTAATACATTATGCGGTTAAAAGACATAAATAATATTTTAATAATACTTGTTATTCTGATTGCTCTTAGTGTTAATCAGGTTCTAATTGCACAAGATGTAAATTACGACGTTCTAAAATATGCAAATGCACAAGAGATAAGTGATCAGATTCAACAAAATAATGATGAGATTGCAGTTGATATTCCAGCCGAGGTAAAAGAATCTGCAGATGAATTGGTGAAAAGTAAGAATACTACAGAAAGTAATTTTGATCCAGAACTTAAAACGCATGTTTCTGATGAGTTTGTCACAGTTTATAAGCGTAATGGTAAGTATAAAATCAGCTATACTCTTGGTGAAGGTTCTAACCTTGGAGTTCCTCATAAATCTGCATATAAAAAAATAGAAGATAATATTTACCAGTATGATAATGTTTACGATGGTATAGATTTGAGATTTACAAAAAGTAATTCAGATGTATTAGAGGAATTCATTGTTGATTCAAAAGAAAAAGCTTTAGAGATTACAGAATTGCCTGAAATAGTTTCACATGATGGTTTATATTATGAAACGAATTTTGATGGCTCAATAACATTCAGAGATGAAAATACCACAGAAGTAATTTTTTCTATACCGAAGCCGGTAATGTATGAGCTAAATGATAAGGATGATGATAATTACGGTTTGCACTACGAAATTTACAAAAAGAACGACAAAACATATTTAGTAAAAGTAATCGATAAACAAGGTAGAGAATGGTTAGCAGATTCAAATCGACAATACCCAATTGTTGTAGATGCAACTACCGTAGATACATCTACATCTGTTAACGCGACTGTATATTCTTTTCAAAGGAAAATTTGGTTTGACGGTCAAAGGTATTGGGTTTCATTTTATAGTTATGGGGATACAAGATTAGAATTTTGGTATTCAGAAGATGGAACAAGTTGGACAGAAAATACAAGTGCGAGATTATCGTATGCTAATTATGATTATTCAATTGTTCCAAGCAGTGGATATCTATATATAGCATATACTAGGTCAAATGATATTAGGTTGCGAAAAGCCAAAGACTACCCATCTGGTTTGTTTTCGTGGGATACCGAAGTTACCATTTTCGATGGAACCGGTAGTACTAATGCTTATAGATACCCAAATGTCTCGGTTAGTCCCAATGGAAACGTTTTTGTTACTGCAAGGCATTATATAGAAACGTCAGCAACAATTACAGATGTAACAGAAGACGGAACTGTGGATTCCTGGGGTGGTCAAGATACGAGCTCAGATTATTTTGGATTTGGTAGGCAAAAGTTCATATGGTGGTATTATCAAGAAAGAGGCTATATTGAATGGAATGTCGCATCAAAATTACCGTATGATGCTAATATTACAGATGTTGATTTTACGTATCATGGTTATCAAAGGGATTATGACGGTCAAATTAGAGATTTGAAAACATACAGGCCATCTACGTCATCTGCGAGTGATATATACTCTGATGCAGGTGGTGGAACAACCTATATTAACCCTTCTAACTTTCCACAAGTAGCGTCAAATCAAACAGTTGACCTTGGAACAACAGCTGATTCTGATCTAGAAGGACAATTGTCTAGCGGGTGGTTTGCAATTGGAGTGAGGTGTGATACTGAGGGGTCAGGTACAGGTAGATCGCTTATATATTCTGAAGATAATACTAGCTCGAATCCAGCGCCAAGGTTAAGTGTTCAATATAATGAATATCAAATTGTCTCTAAAAAAAGTACATATTCAGATAACATAACAACGTGGGATTCCACAGTAACCTTAGATCACTCAAGTACAAGTTATAATACAAGTGCAATTGTTCCATTAGCTAGTGGTAAAATGTATGCAGTTTGGCAAAAGGGAAACGATCTGAAAGGTGCGATTTATAACGGTACAAGTTGGGGTTCTACGTCTACCATTGTTTCAGGTGGAATTGCCAGCGGAACTAGCAGTATATCTGTAGTTAGTGTCCCGAGTAAAGATGATGTTCACGTGGCATATATATCAAACTCTGGTGGTTATATTAGATACATATACTATAATGGGTCTTCGTGGGGGTCATATGTAACGTTAGATGGCACAGGAACAAACTACACACCAGTAATATCAGTAGATACTAATAGAAATGACAATGTTCATGTTGCATGGATTCGCAACAATCAGACTATATATTATAAACGCGGTGTATCACCATATGCTAGCGCCAATTTTACAAGCACTGCTGATACGATTGAAAGTACTGGAACTAATAAATGGTTAACGACAACATTCGATACGCGTGATACCAATGATTTCATAATACTCGCATGGACAGAGGGATCCTCTTCGCCTTATAATATTAAATGGTACAAAAGATCTTTATATCAACCAGGCAATTGCGTATTAGATGAGAATTCGAGTAGGGATCAAGTAATCATTAATTGGATCGATACAAACAACCAAGAAAAACATTACATATTGCAAAAAAGTACTAATGAAGGTGCTTATTCTACTATTGGTACATTAAATGCTAATACCACCTCTTATACTGATACAAGTGTTTCAACTGGAAATTCGTATCAGTACAAGGTATATGCAACTGATGACGTAAATGAATCATACGCATGCTATACTTCTAAGTTAACATTTGCTACTAGTAGTTTCGGTTTTGAAGGTGTCAAACTAGAAGGTTTAGAAATTAATTAGTATGCTTGGTGGAAATTAACCTAATTTTTGGTTTATTGTTAGGTGTCACTTGTAGCTACTATGTAATTACCTCCTGTATAGCTACCTTCACCTAAAACTGAAGGTATCTTAATACCCCAGTAGATTGTTGTAGATGAATTTGATGGTGATTGTGTTGATTTAGGCAAACTTATATCGACAACAGATGAAGTTGTTGATAATTGTGTGCCAGATCCATAAGTAAAGGTAGATGTTGAATATTCTTGGTTATTAGCTGGTATTGTATCACCACTACAAGTAGGGTAGGTTGTGCACATATCATCACCAGAAAGATCTACATCAATAGATTGATTGCCTGTATTTGTTACAGTTGTAGTTTGATTTGTTGACCCAGAGTCGTCGCCCGCTAACATAAAACCGTAAGATAAAGAAGAGTCAGTAGATAAGGCTAAAAGACTATTTACATCTGTAATGTCAGAACTACTTAAATTGTCGGCATTTTTTCCAGCCTGATCTGTTGCTTTTATATATCCAAGCCAATATTCTGTAGCATAAGTTCCAGTATCAGTTGCATCAGCGAAGAACTGTATATCTGCTGAGCAAGTAGCTGTACATGAGCTTCCTGAACAATTTGATAAATTACAATTTGTATCTGCATAGCAATTTTCATCATTTGTGGTACAGCTACTTGCTCCTGTTACACCTGATCTAAATAACTTTCCGGTTACAGTATCAATGTCAGAATATCCGTCTGGATCTGTGACTGTAGCTGTCCAAGTTACAGTTTTGGTAGAACCCTCACTTAAATCAATGTCATTACCTGAATTTACATCAACTGTTGTTACAGTTGGTAATTGGTTAGTCTTAAATTCTTGAATCTTAGACCAAGCTCCAGCAACACCGCCTGAGTCCCAAAACCTAATGCGCCAATAGTAAGTGCTACCATCAGATAGAGCAGATCCACCGTAAGAAATATCACTCGATCTAGAATCTTCAGACAATGACGATATTGAGGTTTTACCACTATCCCACATTTCTGGTGTGTCAGTCCAATCATTATCATTACCAACTTGTATCTGATAATAACTTGAGGTTTCCCCGGTATCATCGTCATCAAAGATAGCTGAAAAAACAGGCGCAGATATTCCCGTGGCAGGTGATGTTTGTCCGTTTTGTGCTGATGTGTTATTGCAGTATGGTGTTTGTGGTGGATTCGGTCTAGGTGAAAACAAAGAACTTAGGTTTACACCAGTTAAACCATACGAATTCCCAATAAATATATCGTCACCACCATTATCACCTTCATCTAATTGTCTAAAATCTATTGTGTCGTTAGCAGTTAAACTAAAAATACCACTACCAGACCAACCCCCATCAAATGTATCGGCAGTACCTTGATCGCCCCTAATATATGTTCCTGTATTTCCCAATGGCGAAATTGTATCATTTATGTAAAATATACCAGCCGAAGTAAGCCGTGCTGTGCCGGTTGTTCTGTTAGTTCTTGCGCCACTTGTGAATATATATTTATCAGTTTTCAAAACAGTTGTTTTGCTATTAGATAAGGAGAAAGAAAATGATCCTGTACTTTGTGTATCTACCGTATCGAAGGTAATTATTTCATTACGTCCACCAATATCTTGACTTCCAGCATTTTCATGTATTTGCAAATAATCCGCGTAATTAGGCAATTGAACAATGGCTATACCAGTTTTTGAGGATATCGTTTGTGTGCTATATGCCGAATATGCACCAGTTGCTCCCCATTCTAATCTTAAGACGTCGTCCTTATTCGCTTTTATTATAGTCATGTTTGATGTCGCACCCTCAGTAATTCCGTCGGTACCCCTTATATACACATAGTCAAATGATTGAGGTATAGCAGTGCCATTTAGGCTTAAATCTGAAGTAGCGCTAGTTCTGTTTGTTGCACCATCAATACCGATATTATAAGTAATTAGATAGTAGCCAGCTTCTTTCAGCACAATTTGCTCTGGGTTAGTTGAAGTACTATGGCCATAAACATTTGTGTCAGAATTTTCTATCGATGTTGTAAAATTAATATTTTGTTTTGATGTGGAAGTCGACTGATTATCTTGTCCTTGCAGTTTTAAATAATTCCAATTGTCATCTAATTTTAAGATCCAAAGTGACGATCTGTTAGCAACAAGTGTATGTGATGCGCTATTAGTGCCAGATCTAATAATTTCTACTCTAAAATTATCGTTCAAATCTGCATTAGCAACTCCATAACCATATGTATAATATCTATCGTTATTCGCATTGCGTCTATAACCCTGACCGTGACCCAACAAACCTTCAGTTCCACCTAACAAAACTCTTGATAGATAACTTATTCTGTTTCCGTATGTATCGTTCCTTGCAACTACTACATAACCAAATAAAAAATGTCCACTGTCGTTAAATAAAACATCTATATCGTTGGCATTTTGTGTAAATGCAGAATCTTCTGTTACTTGTGAATTAAAAGGCACACCAGTATAAGATGTATTATTAGTATCATGTGTACCGCTCGTGTCCCTATAAATTCCCATATTACCAGTTGAATCAAAATTAGATGCCATACTAAATTGTTGTGTGGTAGACCAAGAACCCTCACCACCTCTGTTATCCCAAAACTTAATACGCCAGTAATATGTATTACCCTCACTTAGTGAAGTACCAGAATAAATTATGTCATCACATCGAGTATTCTCGCTACAAGCGCTTTGTGAAGTTTTACTACTATCCCACATTTCTGCAGAAGTCCAATCTGTATCTGTACCAACTTGAATTTGGTAATAAACTGCAGTATCAGAAGTATTGGTGTCATCAAATATTGCAGAAAAAGCTGGTGTAGAATCGGTTAAATTTGTAACAGGCGATGCCTGGCCACTCTGTGCTGTATTATTATTACAATAAGGCGTTTGTGGTGCATTTGGATTATCGTTTGAGGCTGTACTAAATTGCTGATTAGCAGACCATGTACCCTCGCCACCCTGATCATCCCAAAATTTAATACGCCAATAATATGTTGAGCCAGCAGTTAGAGATGAACCATCGTAGATAATGTCTGATGATCTAGTATTTTCGTCTACTGGTGAGCTAAATAAAGTTTTATTACTGTTCCACATTTCTGCAGAAGTCCAATCTGTATCTGTACCGACTTGAATTTGGTAATATTTCGCTTGATCTGATGTATCGTCATCGTCAAAAATAGCAGAAAATGCAGGTGTAGGGTCAACCAAACCAGAAACAGGAGTAGCCTGTCCAGTTTGAGCACTATTATCGTTTGCATAAGGCGTTTGTGGTGCATTTGGAGCGTTGTTAGGGGGAACATATGGAAATATTGTATCTAGGTTTATTGCATCTAAGCCAATTGCATTAGCAACGAACTTATCATTGTTTCCGTTGTCGCCTTCATCTATTTGTCTAAAGGTAACAGCGTCATTTGTCGATAAATCAAATAAGCCAGCAGCAGACCATCCGCCATCAAAAGTATCAGGTGTGCTTTGATCACCTCTTACATACATACCAGTATTACCAACAGGTTGAACAGTGCCATTTATATAAAACCTGCCAGCAGATAGTAATCTTGTTGTTCCAGAGGTTCTATTGCTTCTTGCGCCAGACATGAAAAGGTATGTTCCATCTTGTTGAATAGTGGCAGTACCTGTAGAAGTACTAAACGAAAAAGATGTTGAGTCCGCTTCGTCTGAAGTATCAAAAAGTATAGTGTTATTTAATCCTCCAACATCTTGAGTTCCACTTGTATCATGTGTTATTAAGTAATCGCCATCATCAGGTAGTTTAACAATTGCAATAAATGTTCTATCAGATCTCGTTTGAGTTCCATATGCACCAACAGCACCAGTTGCGCCCCATTCTAAAGTCAAAACATCGTTGGCAGATGCATTAATAATAGACATATTTGTAGCCGTGCCGTGTGTTGTTGAATTTAAGTATCGAATGTAAGAATAATCATATGATTGTGGTACAGCTGTTCCATTTAATGCTAAGTTAGTTGTTATAGAGGTTCTATTGGCCGCTCCATCAACACCAACAGAGTAGGTTACTAGATAATGGCCCGCAGTTTTTAAAGTAATTTGGTTTGAGTTTGTTGAAGTACTATGTCCAAAAGTATCCGTATCCGTATTTTCAACAGATGTAGTAAAATTTATATCTTGTTTTGATGTGGAAGTCGATTGATTGTTTTGTCCCTGCAGTTTTAAATAAGCCCAACTTTCGCGTAGTTTAACGATCCAAAAAGACGAATGATTTGCTTCTAGTACATGTGATGCTGTGTTCGCCCCTTGCCTTATGATTTCAACTCTAATATCATCATTAGAGCTAACATTAACAATGCCATAACCATAAGCATAATATCTATCTGTTGTAGCGCTTCTTCTATAACCTTGACCATGCCCTGATAAGTTTTCAGTGCCACCGACGGTTACTCTAGATAAATAAGAGATACGATTACCATATGAATCATTTCTGGCTTGCACAGAATAACCAAACAAATAGTGGCCAGCATCGCCTAAATCAACATCAATGTCATTAGCATCTTGTGTAAACGCTGATTCCTGAGTTTGCTGATAATTAAAAGGTACGCCTGTATAAGAAGCATTATCTGTGTCATGAGTTCCATTTGTGTCAACATAAATAGCATAATCACCATCAGTTGCAAAAACCGTAGTGGCAAAAATACCGGTAAATAGGGTAATAACAAGAAAAAATAATAAAGCACTGTAAATTATTCTATATTTAGAAATTTGTAATTTTAAAATATGCTTTAAAAAAGCATTAAACCAATAACACCTCAGGCAGGAATTCATAATACTATTTTAACAGAAAAAAAAGGTGAATGTATGAGAAATGTTACTTCAATTATGTAATAATACCTATAATTTATTATCGCCAAACTTAAAACCATGCACGTTAGTGCGTGGTTAGGGTTAGCGATAAGAAACCACGGGCTTTAGCCAGTGGAGTTTCATAACGCCAATGTTTTCTTATATAACATAGTATATTTTTGGGCGCTTTTGTTCCAGCTAAAGTCTTGGTTAACACAATTATTTACCATTGATGCCCATTTATTCTTATCAGACGAATACGTCACAAAAGCGCGCTGTAATGCATTTAATAATGCATCAGAAGAAAGATCATCGAATGTAAATCCCGTTGTATTGTCGTGAACTGTATCATACAGTCCCCCAGTTGCTCGAACAACTGGTACTGAACCATATTTCATTGCAATCATTTGAGTTAGTCCGCATGGTTCAAATCTTGATGGAATTACAAACATGTCACTTGCTGAATAGATTTTTCTAGCTAAATCTTCTGAAAATGTTATATTAGGGCTGTAGTCCTGTGTAAATTGTGGGTGTGTTTCTTTAAAATCTTTAAATAAAGCTTCTAATTGTGGATCTCCTGTGCCTAGTAAAACAAATTGATATCCCATTTCTAATATTTCTGGTAATTTATCTGCGATCAAGTCTAAGCCTTTTTGATCAGCTAAACGGCTGATTGCCGCCAAAATCGGTTTATTTGGGTTTACATCTAATCCTAGATCCATTTGCAATCGTGCCTTGTTTTCTGCTTTTCCTTCTTTAACATTAGCCTTAGAATAGTTTTTATATATCATTTTGTCTGTTAAAGGGTTAAACACTTCGTAACTTATGCCGTTTAGAATTCCAATAATTCTTGATTCTCTTGCCTTCAAAATTTCGTCTAACCCTTCGCCATATTCTGGTGTCAATATTTCTTTGGCATAATGCTCTGAAACAGTTGTAATAAAATCAGCACCAACAATGCCTTGCAATACAAAATCTAGATTATCATCGGCTGTGTCCCATTTAACGGTTTGATTTGTTGCAATATCTATGCCAACTTTTTCAGCAACATCTATGCTACTAAAACCTTGGTAAGCAAGATTATGTATAGTAAAAACTGTTCTTGGTAAGCCAGTTGTATTGTACCTATGCGTACTTTGAACTATTTGGGGAACTAAACCTGTGTGCCAGTCATTAAGGTGCATTACATCTGGGTGAAATATGCTGTCAGGGTAGGTAAACGCATCAGAAATTGTTCTACTAAAAAAGGCGAATCTGATTAACTCGTCCTGTGTGCTAGGCATTGCAGTTGGTGAATAATATACACCACCATTAGATAAAATTTCTTCATTATATATCAAATAGACCGGCACATCAGTATTTGGAATTACAGTTTCGTAGATGATTACTGAATATTCCTTATCCCCATAAGGTGTTTTAAATCGTAACACTTCCTCAGTTTTTATGGTGGAATCATTGTGAATTTTTTCGTGCAGTGGTTTATAATACGGAATTGCAACTCTAACATCAACGCCTAGTTGCTTCAATGCTATGGGTAAGCTACCAATTACATCAGCGATACCACCGACTTTTACTAATGGGGAACATTCAGAAGCTGCTATTAATACTTTCATGGGCAAGTTTTGTCACTATTCGTTACTAGTGTTATCGCTAACCTTTTCTACTGCAGTTTTCTCGGATTCCTTTGTGGTTATGGAATTGTCAGTTTTCTTTACTGTTTTTGTTTTTTTCACCTTATAAGTTGGATTTGCTAAATCATTTACAGATTTTACGTTCTCAGCGTTTATCCAACCGCTTGTTCCGTCTGGTAATAAGATTCCGTACCAACCATTTTGCTCATCAAAGACATCTAATTCTTCACCATCTTTAGCTTCATAAACAACTTTAGAGTTTAGATCAGGTTTACTATATATATAATAAATTCCTTCGTTTTCAGGACCTGCAACAAATAGGGTAGATGTTGGTACGTTTCTTGTAGCTTCAGTCTCTGCACCTTTAACTACTTCATCTGTTGGTGTTTTACTTTCATCTACAACATTTTCTTCACCCTTATATTCTGTTGATGTATCTGTAGTAGGAGATATTGTTGTTGTTGTGTTAAATATTAATTCCTGCGCAGTGTACATTATTACTATTGCATATACCATGTATAACAATATGAATATAAAGATGATATACGGTATGTGGTGTATGGCATTTACATGCCTTTCAGGATTTTTCTTTATTAAAACAATTATTAATATTAGTAGTAATAGCAATATTATTGCACCTACACCGAGCAACATATACATATTGTTTTGCACGTATTGAACATATGTAGGAACACTTATTTCTGTACTAGTAATAGTTTGTGTTGGGTTTTCTTCTACAACAGGTTTTTCATTTACCTTAAAATACATCTTAGCTTCTCTAATAACATTATCTCCTAGGTATACCTTTGCAACACCGAAATATTCACCTGGGTCAACGTCTGGGTAAAATTCAGCTGAGACTTCTTGGGTTTTGCCAGGTTCTACACTTTTAATTTCAGTAGCGGTTGCTTTTGTTATTTCATTGTCAGCTAAATCGTAAACAATTAGATTTACTTTTGTTGGTGCAGATGCCTTATTCCCAACGTTTTCTATGTTCATTGTCAAAATGACAGGTTCACCGTCAACAGCAGGTGTTATTTTCATAGATCTAATAAGCAGATCTACTACATCTAATTCAGTAGTAGCTAATGCAACTTGTACTTTTGCGCCTTTAACAATAGATACACCCGATTTTTGTTCTTCTGGTGACATTGCCTTTATTCTAATTGAACCAGTGTATTTTTGAACCGGCGCATCTTCTGGTACATCAATCACGATTTTTAGGGGAAATCGTTTTTCACCTTTTGGTAGTGTGAATTCTTGGCCAGGATCGAAGGTAAACCATTGGTCTATGCCTTCAAAATCCACATCCACGACAGCTGTCAGATCTTCAGTTGGGTCAGATCTTGAAATTATTATCGTTTTTTCATAATGATCTCCCGGTTTTAAATGCCCATTTACTATATCTGACGGACTAATACCGAAACCTGCAAATGACTTTACAGGCAATAAAAATGATATCATGAGTAAAATCACTAATACTGAAAAGATTAATTTGAATTTATTTTTGCGTGTTATTTTCATATTTTTATTACCTAATAATACTTTTGATTTCCAAATAATTATTTACAAAAACTACCAGTCAGCGAATTCACCTTTGACTGCTGTTACTGTATCTTGGCCTGTGTACGTACCTGATACTGTACCCGTTGGAATTTCTATGCCCCACCAAGTATCACCAGTTTCAGGTGTAGTTGTAGTACCAACAGATTTAGTTTTAGCTACGTTTAATTCTGATTCTACATCTGTTGTACTTAAAGCTGTCGCTGACGAATATGCTACTTGTGATAAATCATAATGCTGTTTGCCGACTGGTATTGTGTGGCCACTGCCATCAGTCATGTCTGTACCTGAGAGCTGTTCATCAAGACCTACGTTACCAGTTGCGGTAACCACAGTTGTTTGATCTAGATTACTAGAATTAGTGCCTACTGTTTGCAAACCGTAATCAATAGCAGATGTAACATCCATTGCTGTTAAACTATTAACTTCTACACCGCTAGAAGACTCTGTTGAGCCTTGTGCAGAATCATCGTCTGTCGCTAAAACCGTAGCTAACCAATTTTCACTTGTGTATTGAGTATTTGTGTCAGTTGGGTCGGCATGGTATTGAAGATCTACTGTACAACTATATGTTGCACCTGCACCAGTGCATGAAGTTTGTGTACAAGACTTTACAGGATAGCAACTATCGTAATCTTCTTCACCTGTTGTATCACAAGAAGAGTACCCAACACCTGATCTGTATAAACTTGTTACAACTGTTGGTATTTCCGTTGTATTACAGCCATTATTATCTGTTACATCAGCAGTGATAGTCGCCGAATAAGTAGCACTTTCATTTAAATTTATATCATTACCGCTATCAATAACAACATTAGATATAACTGGGTTTACATTGCTTACAACATATGAATTGTTTGTTCCTTGGTTAGTATCTGTCGAGGGTAAGTAATGCTGGTCTACTAAGTAAACGTAAGCATCATAAGTATCATCAGCTGTTGGTATCGGTACTGTATAAGAACATGATGGGGAATCAGCAACAAATGCACTAGCGCACCATCTATCTGAGGCTCCACCATCGCAGTCATCCGCCGTTATACCTGCAGTTTTACATACAATCAATTTAACTGTATCTGCTGTTGTTGCCGTATCAGGGTCAGTTGTAGATGCGTTTGTTGACCAAGTTACATCTTCACCGGGGTTCTTAGGACCATCATTTGAAATTGTATCAAATACAGGTGGGTGGTTTACACTAAAAGGTGAGCCACTACTACCTGAACCTTGATTTGCACTCGAACATTGTGCAGATGAAGAGTTGCTATCACATACAAATGCATACCAATCATAACTTTCATTTGTGTCCGTTGCTTGTACTGTATAACTACATGTTGCCTGACTGCCTGATGTGGTAGAACTGCTTATACACCATTGACCACTATCGCATGTTGGTGCACCGCCATTCGTTGCTGTTACTGCATTGGTTTTACAAATTATCAAATAATAATCTTCTAGGTTTGGATCGTTCGCAGTAGCCTCAAAAGTTACATCAGACCCGACATCTGTTGGTGTGGTATCATCACTAGCGGGGTTTTCAGTTGCGTTACCTGAAAAAGAAGGTGGTGTATTCCCAACTGTAACAGAGGTAGTTACCGTATCTGCTTCTAATTTTTGCGCATTATGTAAAAACAGCAATGCGATTGTTATAGTAATAAGTAGCAAAAAGGTTCTTTGTTTGAATTTATACATATTTATAGCAATATTTAACAACTTATCATTAGACTACAAAAACTTTCGAATAATTTCTACTATGTAAAATTACTATATACATTTTTTTGAATCAAAAAATGCATAAATTGGTTTATAAACATATTATTTGCGTGTGTTTTTTGGTATAATTTAACTTGTAATGAAAATAAAAAACCTGTCCAAAATATGTGCTTTCACATTAGTTGCACTTTTGATATTTTTAGTAATCATTTTCGTATCTACAGATTTAGTATTTTCATATAATGATTTAAATTTGCAGAATATTTGGACTAAAACATTTGGTGGTACTAGCACAGACGAGGGAAATGCAATAATAATGGGCTCAGATGGGTCTGTATACGTTACTGGGTCATTCAGAAGTACAGTGGACTTTGACCCTTCTAATGATGTCGATGAGCACATATCTAATGGTTCATATGATGTATTTATAACCAAGTATGAATCAGATGGAACTTATGAATGGACTAAAACATTTGGTGGTAGTGGCAGTGATAAAGGCTATTCAGTTACATTTAGTAATGGTTCAATATATATTATAGGCACATTTTCGAATACAGTAGATTTCGACCCTTCTAGTGGTGTTGACAATCATACTTCTAACGGATCTTATGATGTGTTTGTTTCGAAATATCAGTCAGATGGAACTTATGAATGGACTAAAACGTTTGGAGGTAGTAATGCTGACAAAGGATATTCAATTACTGCTAGCGATAATGTTTTATATGCTGTTGGAACATTTTCAAATACTGTAGATTTTGACCCAACAACTACTACAGATAATCACGTCTCAAATGGATACTATGACGTATTTATAACAAAATACCAGGCAGATGGCACATACGTGTGGACTAGAACTTTTGGTGGTACTAGTTTAGACTATGGTAGTTCCATCAAAGTAAAAGGAAATTATTTTTACGTTGTTGGATCCTTTAACAATACGGTAGACTTTGATCCAAGTGACAGTGTAGATAGTTATACATCTAACGGCTTAGTTGATGCTTATATCGTTAAATATCAGTCAGACGGATCTTATCAGTGGACAAAACCATTTGGAGGTGTAGGTTATGATTATGCGAACGAGTTGGTCATTAGTTCAGATGACGCTTTGTATATTACAGGAGTCTTTCAAAATACAGTGGATTTCGATACTAGTACTGGTGTAGATAATCACACTTCTAATGGATCATATGATTCGTATGTTATTAAGTACAATTCAGATGAAATATATTCATGGGCTAGAACGTTTGGTGGAGCTGGTACTGATCATTACTCAAACATATGTGTATACAATGATAATATCTACTTGACTGGAGAGTTTTCTAGTTCGTTTGATTTTGATCCAACTGAAGATGAAGATATACATGCAACAAACGGAACGAGCGATATATACATTACGAAGTATAAAACAAATGGCGAATACAAGTGGACGAAAACATTTAATGGGTCCATTTATGGCGATGAAAAAAGTAATGCTATTATCGCAGGTACTAACGGTTCCATATATTTAATTGGCTCTTTTGAAGATACAGTAGATTTTGATTCCACATTCAAGGTTAATAATAAATCATCAAATGGTAACGTCGATAGTTTTATATCTAAGTACACAGAGGAGCCTTCACCATACGTAACAATCAATAGATTTCCACAAGATACCACAAGAGATAATACACCTGAAATAATTATACAAGTAGATTCTTCTGTACCATTGAGCAATGTATCTTATAATTTAGAAAACATAAACAATTCTGATGATTGTACGTTTTTAAGACAAATTGAGTCTAATCAAAGTCTTTATTCATGTAATATAGATAGCGAATTAGATGATAACAGATATTATACAATAAATATCTTTGCGTTAGACAACAATAACAATGGGTCAGATTTGACTGATTACAAGTTTCTAGTAGATCATACTAGTGAAAAAGATTTATATTATGTTGATACAACTTTGATAGAGACAGGTTCTTCTACTACTGCTGAAGCCAATGCTATTGATAATGACGCATTATATACAATTGGAATTTTTACAGATACAGTAGACTTCGACCCAACAAGTGGTGTAGACGAACATACCTCAAATGGAAATAAAGACGTATATGTGTATAAGGTAAAGCATGATGGTACATACGAATGGACAAGAGCTTTTGGGGGTACTGGTAATGATTATGGGAAATCAATAGCAATCTCAGCAGATGCTGTTTATATGACGGGGTATTTTATGGGTACAGTTGATTTTGATCCAACAGATGAGACAGATGAATATACATCTGTTGGTAGTAATGATGTATATGTAACAAAATATAAAAAAGATGGTACATATGAATGGACAAAAGTTTTTGGTGGTATTGGTAGTGATGCTGGATATTCTATTTCTTTACAGGCAGATAATGTGTATATAACCGGTAATTTTAGTGATACTGTAGACTTTGACCCAACTAGTAATGTAGACAATAATACATCTATTGGTGGTACTGATATTTTTGTTGCTAGATATAGTTCAGATGGTACATATGAATGGGTTAAGACCTTTGGTGGTACTAATTCAGATACAGGAGTTTCAATAGCAACTGATGATAATTATATATTTTTGACTGGTAATTATTATGACACAGTAGACTTCGACCCAAGTGATGATGTAGATAACCATACATCTAATGGTGATTCTGATGTTTTTGTATCTAGTTATGCTTTAAACGGTATATACAAATGGGCAAGAACTTTTGGAGGTACAGAATACGATGCTACACAATACATATATGTTGACTCAGGTGATATATATATAACAGGAAGTTTCGCCAATACAGTAGATTTCGATCCGAGTGGTGATGTAGATAATCACACATCTAATGGTGATTTAGATATTTTTATTACTAAATATAATTCAGGTGGTACATATAAGTGGGCTAAAACTTTTGGTAGTAGTGAATACAATGATTACGGATATTCAATAGCTTCTGCAATAGATGGTATATACGTAAGTGGTACTGTTAACAATTCAGATCAAGTGGATTTTGATCCCTCAAATGATGAGGACATCTATAATATTTCCGGTATAGATGTATTTATATCTAAGTATGATACAGATGGGGGATACGAATGGTCTAAAGTTTTTGGAGATTTTGGTGATGTAAGCGGTGGACACATTGTTAGTACAAATAATCTTGTGTATACATCCGGGCACGTAAATTATGGCAGAGTCGTTGATTTTGATCCAAGCGATGATACAGACTATTATCAAGCTGAAAGTTCTCAAGCAAGTTTTATATCAAAATATACGTACGATGAATTACCGACAGAAATATTTCTAGAAAATATTGAGTTGAATCCACCATATAGACAACAAACAAGTTTTACATTAACGGGGAATTTAACAGAGAATCTAGGTATTATATTTGATTTACAATATCAATTAGATAATAGTGGTATTTGGACATCATGTCAGGCAGATGATGGTGAATTCGATGAAAAGAACGAAAGTTTTACATGTGCAATCACTGGACTAGATGATGGTACTCATTCTATTAAACTAAGATCTGTTGACTCGAACAACAATTATACAGGTGCTGGCGATTATGCTATCACGAATTATAAGGTAGATACAACGAAGCCTAGTAATGATGTAGATAACACCGATTATGAGATAACCAAAATAAGTGGAAATCATATTCAAGATGACGATAAAAAGAGGGATGACTATAGAAGAATAGAAAGTCTAAAGAACAAACCAACTATAAAATTTGAAACCATTGCAGATGTTGTAAGCGGAATCAAAAAATATGAAATAAGAATTACTAAAACTAATAAAGTAGGTAGAAAGAAAGATAACGATTACACTTACATTGGTGACATACCAGCAAATTCTCCTAATGATGGTAAAGATAGGGAACGTGATGGGGTAGTTATAAAATACGATGGTGATTACATAACAGTTGAACCAAAAGATAATAAATATAAATTAGATAGTGGAAGATCTTATTACATAAAAGTTAGAGCTTACGATGAAGCAAATAATTTTGTTGATAGCAAAGAAGTTAAAGTAAATGTTCTTAACGAAGAAGAAAAAGGTAAAGTAGATGTTAAGAATACAAATTTTGAACTAACTAAAATAAGTAAAATAAGTTATACACCATCTATAGATAGTTATTATTATACTAGTTCAAACATCGTGTTTAAGGGTATCACCAACCAAACTGGAAATATAAGTGTGTATGTAGATGGTCAGAAGTCTTATGATTCTGTATCTCGAAATAATAAATTTGAAATACGTACTAACTTATCACATGGAGAGCATAATATTGAGATAAAGTCTGGAGATAGGGTAGAGAGTTTTAAACTTACTATAGGTGTTGAGAATTTTCCACAATATATACTTCAAATGTATAATTTACAGTGATAAAGAAGTAGGGAATGTGTATTTGTTGCACTTGTATAAGTGCTAAATTAAAAAAAGAGGCACGGGCGTGAGCCCGTGCCTTCTTAACTTAATGCCGACTGCATAAGCTGTCGGTGTTTTACTTTAGTTCAACTGTTCCTCCAGCTTCTTCTAATTTCTTCTTAGCTTCTTCAGCTTCTTCTTTCTTAGCACCCTCTAATATAACCGCATCTGCAGTTTCGGCTAAATTCTTTGCCTCAACTAGCCCAAGATTTTGGTTTAACTCTCTAATTACCTTAATAACTGCGATTTTTTTGTCTCCTGCACTCTTAAGTACGACATCGTATGCGGATTTCTCTTCTTCTGCTTCTTCACCACCAGCAGTGCCTGTTGCACCAGCAACTCCTGCTACCATCATTGGTGCTGAAGCAGATACACCAAACTTATCTTCTAAAGCCTTTACTAAGTCAGATAGTTCTAAAACGGTCATGCTTTCTACAATTTCCATAACTTTTTTACCATTGTCTGATAATTTCACTTCTTCTTTTGTTTCTGTTGCTGTTGCTGTATCTTGTACTTCTGGTTCTTTTTTTTGTACTTCATCTGCCATACTTTATTCACCTCCTAAGTGACTATGTAAATGTTAATTGATTACAATTCAACCAACAATTATTGCATTTTGTCTTTTGTTTAATAACGATATATCTAAACTAATTGTAACTATTTTAGTACTCAAAATTGATTTTGTTTCAAATTTATTCCTTTTGATTTTTAATTTCACCCAACACTCTTACAAATTTTGATTGAATTCCACCTAAAACATAGGTAAAACCACGAATAGGTGATGCAAATCCGCCAACAACCTGTGCAAGCAATTCATCTCTAGAAGGCAATTTCGACAATTCTTCAACTTTTTCTTTAGTAATTAACTCATTATTTAAGATGCCTAGTGTTATTTCTCCTTTTTCATTCTTTTTAATAAATGTAAATAATTCTTTTAATGGGGAAATTACATCTTTATTATTAGGTATTAGTATTGCATTTTGACCGACTAGATCGTCTTTTAATGAGATACCTATATTGTCTAATACTCTTTTAATAAGTGTATTTTTCGCAATTTTCAATTTCGCATCATACTCAAAGAGTTTAGATCTTAATTCGTTTATTTCATTTGCCGAAATGTTTGTATAGTTAAAAACTACACTAGTTGCCGAGCCTTCTGTATCGCCTGTTTGTGACAATTGAACAGTAAGGTCATTAACGATTTGTTTCTTTTTTTCTAAATTTTGTGACATTTTTTGGATAATTATTGAAACTTCGCAAAAAAATTGAAAAGTTTCTAGTTCTATACAGGGTGAACTTTTAACTTAGGGCCCCGTAGTCTTTGAACAATGTTTATAATATCATCTAATTAAATAAACGCAATAGCTTTTCTGCTCTTACTGTGTAACTTTTATGCTAGGACTCATTGTTGTTTTTACATAAATGCTTTGTATAAACTTTTTCTTCGTCTTTAACGGTTTGTTTTTCTCAACCTCGGCAAGCAAAAAGTTAATATTTTTTACCAAATCGTCTGTAGAAAAGTCTATTTTGCCAACGACTTGATGTAGAACCGCGTGTGCAGATTGGTTTCTTATCTCAATTTGTCCCTTTGAAAATTGCTCGATTGCTTTGTCGATATTACTTGTTACAGTACCATTCTTAGGCGATGGCATAGCGCCTTTAGGTCCTAAAACTCTAGCTGTTTTTGCAACATCCTTCATGAATTCAGGTTTGGTGATTACAACATCGAAATCTTTTCCAGGTACAAATTTGCCTTTAACAATTTCATCAACAACAGATTTGTCTCTATATATAACATTGTCCTTCTTACCGCTAGTATCATCAGAAATTACTAAAACTGTAACAGATTTGCCTGTTCCATGGGGTAGGGTGGTAGTAAATCTGATTCTTTGATCATTGTTATTGGGGTCAATGCCTAAATTAACATGAATTTCAACTGATTCATTAAAATTAGCAAGTTTTAATCCTTTCAATATTTTTATTGCACTAACTAAATCATATGTTTTACTCTTATCAATTTTTTTCAGAGCGTCTTTATATTTTTTTCCTCTTTTTCTTTTTTGTTTGTTCGATTTTGGGGAATTTTTAGCTTTTACTTCTTCTTTTGCTTTACCTGTTTTATCTACCGCATCCGCATTAACTGTGTCTTCAATGTTTGCTTGCGTACTTTTTTTTGTTGCAATTTCTTCTTTTACTTGTTCTTTTATCTGCTCGGCAAGATGTTTAGCTTTTTCTGCTTCTAACTTTGCACCTTCTGCAATTGAACCTAATGTTACTGAGTGATCTACAATTCTTTGTGCCATAATTAATTCATGACTTAGCTTTAACCAACATGTTAAAACGATTCGTCAAATTATTTAACTAAATATATTTTATGGGAAATTAAAGTTTAATGTATACGTTTTCAACGTTAGAGTAATAGTAATGTTAAAATTTATGATTTGTGTCGTTATCACGACACAAATCATGTTGATATAATCTTACAAATACCCTAGATTGGCAACTTACTTCTCAACTTCAACTCCCATATTGCGTGCTGTACCAGCCACGATTTTCATCGCTTGCTCTATGGTATTAGCGTTTAAGTCAGGCATTTTTATTTCTGCGATTTCTCGCAATTGTGCCTTAGTAATTGTACCGATTTTTTCTTTATTTGGTTCACCTGAACCTTTTTCTTTACCAATTGCTTTTAGTATCAAACTTGAAGCAGGGGGTGTTTTTAATATAAACGAAAAACTGCTATCTTCGAATACTGTTATTTCTGCAGGAATAATACCTTCTTTGTCTTTAGTTCTATCATTAAATTCCTTGCAAAACTGCATTATTTGAATACCATGTTGACCAAGTGCTGGCCCTACTGGTGGCGCAGGATTAGCTTTTCCTGCTTCTATATTTAATTTAAATTTTGTTTTAACTTTTGCCATAATAATTATTTAAAATTTTGTTAGCGAGTGAATTCCCAATAACAAAACTACTGACATATATTAATAGATAAGAGCAGTATTGTCTATACTTACTCAGGTACCACTTGTGTAAAATCAACTTCAACAGGTGTTTCTCTGTCAAATACAGAAACCAAAACTTCAAGTCTACCTTGATCTTCCATAATCTTACTTACCTTACCAACAAAGTCCTTAAATGCGCCTTCGGTAATCTTAACAGTATCATCAACTCTATATTTTGTTTCAAATTTAGGCGTATCAATTTTCATGAATTTGATAATTGAATCAACCTCTTTTTTCATAAGTGGGGTGGGGCGATTACCAATACCTACAAACCCTGTAACACCAGGTGTTCTTCTAATAGCGTGCCAAACATTATCATTAATAACTGCGTGAACCAATATGTACCCAGGGAACATTCTTTCATCAACTTCACGTTTTTTTCCAGATGATATTACAATTTTCTTTTGAGTTGGAATTAAAACTTCATCAATATAATCTTGCAAGTTCATGACAGCCACACGTTCTCTTAATGTTAAGGCGACCTTTCTTTCGTGACCAGAATATGTGTGAACTACAAACCATTGTGAATCAGGATTAACATGATCACTTAGTTTAACACTTGTTGGTGCGCTTTTTCTTTTTGCAATTGTATCATCTGTTTTCTTGGTATCTTTCACTTCTTTTGTATCTTTTACGTCTGACATAAAATTTATTTTATTAAGTGAGATTCACAATTTGAATTCCACCTAAGCAAACTAACATTCTGCTCAATGCTCGCTTACGCTCGCATATAGCATTATCATTTTATACATTTAGCCTATTATTTCAACAACATATTTCAATAATTTATTGAAGATATAATCTAATGACCCAAGGTACAAACTAACAACAAGGCTAATCAAAATAACTACAATCGTTAATTTTACTGTTTGATCTTTAGTAGGCCAAGTTACTTTTTTCAGCTCAGCCTTAGTTTGTTGTAAGAAATTTGTTATTTTATTTGCCATAAGGCTATTTTAAACAATCACTTATACGACAATTTATCACTATATAATAGATAATTCAATTATTTATTGTGATGATAATTCAAACATAGAATATTGGGATATTGTCAATATTGAGTATACCACAACTTGTTGATTTTGATACAATGTAATTATGCCTAAATACAAACCAATAAGTACCAAAAAATATGATCATAGAAGACATATAATTTCTTTTAAAAATGCTATTAATGGAATTCGATTGGCGCTTGATACGCAACCTAATTTACGAATACACTTCGTGGTTTTATTTTTAGTTTTAATAGCATCTATAATATTTAAGATTTCTGTTTGTGAGTATCTGATAATACTTTTAGTAAGCGGGGGTGTAATAGCATTAGAATTAGCAAACACTGCGGTTGAAGCAATAGGTGATGAATTAGCGGGCACGAAATACAACAAATTGGTAGGTGTGTCTAAAGACGTTGCAGCTGGTGCAGTTTTAGTAATGGCAAGTACGGCTATCATAATAGGAATTGTTATTTTTTTGCCAAAAGTGTTACTAATGTTTGGTGCGATTCCTCAATGAAAACATAGGTTACATTGTGTAGTTTTCTAGCGATATTGTAGCTAAATCGATGATATCATGATGATTTTATTATCGTCAAACTTAAAACCACGCACTTTAGTGCGTGGTTGGAGTTGGTCAACAATGGTAATTAGCGATAAGAAACCACGGGCTTTAGCCCGTGGAGTTTCATAATTTACTTGTTATACTATGATAAGTCTTTAGCTATATTATGACTAATTTGATGATATAATTAATACTCAATTATGTTTGGATTTATAAATTTAATACAAGAAAATCCGTTAGTGGCTGTGGTGTATGCAATATCTGTAATACTTGCTATAGCCTTGCACGAAGCAGCGCATGCCTATACTGCCAACTATCTTGGTGATGATACGCCGAAAATACAAGGTAGATTAACCATAAATCCAATGGCGCATTTAGACCCGATCGGTACATTATTAATTTTTGTAATAGGTTTTGGTTGGGGCAAGCCTGTACAATTCAATCCATACAACCTTAAAAATCCTAAAAGAGATACAGCATTAATTGCTTTAGCAGGCCCAACTACAAATATTATATTAGCAGTGATTTCCTCATTATTATTAAAATTATTTGGAATTCAACTGCCTATGCTTGCACTATTCTTGAGTGCGTTTATAAGCCTAAATGTAGTGTTAGCAGTATTCAACATGGTGCCACTAGACCCATTAGATGGATTTAAAGTTGTGCGTGGAGTGCTACCACACAAATACTTGGCCGATTGGGATGCAACTGCAAGATACGGAATGTTTGTATTATTATTTCTATTATTGACAGGTGTCTTGTGGAAAGTTATGAACCCGTTTATAAATTTATTGATGGGAATATTGATGTGAAGCTTGGTGGTCGCCTATGTATATGTTTTGTCTGAATACGGGTGGATTTCTACATTATAGTGAAGTATCATTGTGTGCAGATTAGAATGAGTAATATAGGTATGATTTGTTATAGTTATTATAGATAGGGAGGATTTTAAATCAATTTTGGCCTGGGTAGCTCAGTTGGTTAGAGCGCATCCATGGTAAGGATGAGGTCCCGAGTTCGACTCTCGGCCCAGGCTCCAGAGATTAAATGTTGTTGATTATTGAGTTTTTGTTAATTTTTTAGTTTTCTAGCAATAATTTGTGCTATTGGTTTTTGTGGCAAGCTAAACTCATCGTATAATTCTATTTTCCAATTAGGTAGGCCATACATATTTTTTAGCTCATTAGGTTTGAACACATGTGGTAAATCACCTTTTCTGTTTTGAGTCATCTTTACAGCAACAATATTTACACCATTTGGTTTAGTCCAGTCTTGCATGTTTTTAACGAGTTTTTCTGCTTCGTTAATTGGTAAGAAATGCAATAATCCTATGGCTAAAACAGCATCATAAGTTTTATCTGTTGTAAATTGTGTTACATCTGATTGAACCAATTGTAGATTTTTATTGTTTTTACCCGCACGATCGCGTAGTACGCGCAATCCTTCATCTGAAGAATCAACAGCTGTTACTTGATACCCTAGATTTAACAAATATAACGTGTTACGACCATTTCCGGCTCCTAAATCAAGAACTGTTTTGCCAGAAATTAGTTGTGGTAACTGTTTTACCAAATCAAATGGTTCAGTCCCAAATGTATCAGGTCTGTTTTTGTATTTTAAATCAAAACGATCAGTGTGGTTCATTTTTAATCATGTAGTGCTTTTGGTGGAACTCAATCTAGTTTTACAAAGCTCAAAGATAAGTGGAAATTCTTTGAAACCAGCCTCTTCGTCTAGATGTCCACCGCCACGTATTATAATTGGTGAGCTATTCATACTTTCTGCAAAGTATTTCATTTTTTCAATTGGTACATAAGGATCGTTATCAGAATATAAGGTATATGATATGGGTATTAATTTGTGCAACTTATCGAAATCAAAGTCATCTTTATAGAATGAATTGTTCACTGTGGTAAATTGCCACACATCGCCAACAACTCTAAGAAATGGAGATACAAATATAGCATTATCTAGGTTTATGTTGAATTTATCAATAGTGTGAAGTATAAAAACCGCACCTAGCGAATGACCTATCATACAAACTTTTTCATTTTGATCTATTTTAGGTAAAACATTCTTTTCAAAAGTTTCAAGCCACTTGTTTAGATTTTGATTTTTAGCTACTGCATTTTCGGGGCCTTGATTTGTTAGTTCTTGCCAATTTTCGATTGGAAACCCGGGTACAATAACCTCTTGCCCGATTTCAGCAAGTTTTTTAGATAGGTAAGGGAACCAGTTTTCTTCTGGTGTACCAAATGATCCGTGAATTATTATGAATTTCATGTTGTTATTAGTCTATATAAACTTTGGTTTTAATGTAGGGTGGGCGAGGTTGCGTTATTTATGAAACCTCGCCCCTATACTCGACAAATATTTAGTGTTATTGCAACTATTCTTTAACACTATCGCTAGATTCAGGTTTTGCTACTTTTTTATTATTTCTTTTTTTCCACATTTTACTGCCCACCCAAATTATTAATAGTACAGGAACCCATATTACAGCATAAACGCCAACCCATATTACAAATCCTAGTATAGAATTCAATGTTTCCATTAAACTTCTAATTGCCTGATGATATATTGCTTTCGGGCTATACATGCTTTGTGGATTATATGGTAATTCGAGTTCCTCGGTTGAGAAGTCTATAGTTACAAGAGTAGTTTCAGAGATTTCCGCCAAATACTTCTGCTGACCCGTTATTCTATCAATTTGTGCCTGAGTATTTAATATTTCGCGTTGTACTCGCAATATTTCGTCAATTGTTTTTGCTTTGCTCATCATATCTTCAAATATCGCTTTTGTTTTATTCAATGTTGCAAGTTTTGCTTCATTATCTTCGTATTGATCAGTAATGTCTTGTGAATTTGTAGAAATCGATGTAATTCTTAACGAATTATCTTTAATGTAGTTTTTAAGATTATCTACTTGATCTAAAGGAATTCTAATCGTCATATAACCACTACCACCTGTGTCTTTCGGTAACGAGACATTTGAATTCACAACGAACCCGCCAAGTTTAATTACTTCGTTATTCAAACCCTGTGCAAATTCAGTAACCTTATCTACAAGAACAGACATATTGTAATTGGTTGAAGTCTTTCGTGGTTTAGAAACATTTCCACCAGATGCGTCGTTAACATATGCTGGTGTGTTAGGTAAAGCCTCAACACCGCCCATACCACTTTCAGGGGCATATGCCTTCATATTTGGAGCTTCGTAAGATTGCTCGATGTCATACTGTCCTAATGGAAATGGTTTCGGTCTATATGTATTATAGTCTTTGTATATAAAGAATAATAAAACTAAAGCAAGAATAACGATAACTTTATTGGTTTTAATATAATTTATTATTTTTTTCATTAATTTGACTGTATTTCTTTTGTTGGGGGAAGTCAAGTCGTTGTTGTGAGTGTGGGCGGGCAGATTTTAATCTGCCCGCCCAGACATACTCAACCTAGATTTAATACTTGTTACTCCTTTGAAATTTATATAGAATAGTTCTCGTTGATTAAGTCAGAAATATTTGCCTCGGTAGCTCAGTTGGTCAGAGCAACGGTTTTGTAAACCGTAGGTCGTGAGTTCGAATCTCACCCGAGGCTCCATTGAAACATTAATTCTCAAAACTTGAAATTAACTGTGTAAGTTGTGGATATTTGCTAGTGCTTAAATTTCTTAAAATAGTTGTAGTGTATCGTACATTAACTTGCTAATTTAATTTGGTGAAGTATATGTGTTTTATGAAAAACAAAATCTGAATGTCCAATCTGTAATTCTGGCAATACAGTTCGTAGTGGAAAAAGAAACGTAGAATGTTTATTGCTGAGTATTACGATTTTCTTTTAGTTTTTCAATTAACTTTTCAGCTTCTTCGTGTGTTAAAAAGCCGTATGACACGGCTTCCTCAATAGAAGAACTAGTTTCAGGTTTGAGTTCCGTTACCATGACTTGAATGAGATCTTTTACTTCGGTACGTACTCTAGATATGGATTTCTGTGATAAGAGTCCAGACACCGACAAGTCCCTAATTAAGTTTTTAGCGTCTAGAAAATTGCCATTATTTGCAATCAAGTTTTCCACTTCCACGATAACTTTATTCTCCACTGTCTTTCTAAATTCAGATTCAAACCTTGGTTGTAATAGTCCGGATGAAATAGCGGTTTGAAGCAATTCACTAGCGCTAAGCAGAGCGTTAAATGTGCCTATTTGGGGTCTTATCATTATATCTTCTGAGATATTTGTATCTAGGCCCAAAAATTTTTCAACTAAATGAATTACGTTAGAAGAAATCATTTTGCTTATAACGTCTTTGATCTGTTTTTCAGTGTCATCCGTTAAATATCCGAACTGATCAGCATCATAAAGTATTCGAGTGGCATCAAATAAAGAGCGCTTCTTAACTAATTCTTGTACACCTTTACTAACTTTTTGTGTTATACTATCCAGTATTTGAGCTTTAGACTCTTCTGACAAAAAACCCGCTTTATCTAGTTGATCCATATATTCATGAACATCATCCATCCACAATGCTGGATCCTTAGGAGGTTCATTCAGATCATTTAATTCCATCATAGCAAGTGCTTTCCCCACAATTCTGTTTCTTATCGAAGTAGCTTCTTGAGCATCAATGAATCCTAATTCAAGTGCAACGTTGAAAGCATCACCGACATTTGAGATTTCGTCGTCATAAATGATTCTTTCCTCACTTGTAGCATTACTCAAGAATTCTGAGACCCTTTGTAACACTAAACCTTTTATTCTAAGTCTTGTAGAAATAGCACTAGGAGTTTCACCAGTTCTAAGATTAAATTCGCTAACCCCATTCTCATCAGACGCTAATCTACTACTAAGACTACGTATATCTTTAAAACCATCCATTGTGCGTTTGCTATGTTCTAAGGCACTTTTTAATTCACCTTCGTATATTGTAATATTGTCAGCGTACGCTTGCTTTAAAGAGTGTATGACTTCTTCTTCAGGGGGTATTTTGTTGCCCTCAACTTCTCCGTGGCCCTTATCCAAATCAATAAACTCTCCAGAAATGGTTATTGGTGATCGATTGGTCATGTTCAATCTCTAATTAGAAAACTATATATTAAACATTGTATAATAAAACATTACGTGGTGTCTATCACCAGTCTTTTCCAATACAAAATGAGACCAAAGAGAATTTTAATTTTCAACACATCTTGATTCTGTGTCAACTACATTAACCACTGCGAATTAAGTTTACAGCATTCTGTAATTGTACCAATTATACCGAGAGAGCCGTAACCATGTAATGATAGTACAAATGATTCGGCAACGTTCATTTTCCAGCGCTTAAACTTTTCAAATAGGTTATATTAATATAGCAAATTGCTAAGTTAACGCTCACTCTCTGGCGCTTGAGTTTTTAAATATCCATTTAATAGTTTTATATGATTAAGATCTTTTGTTCTATTCTTTTCTTTCTTCCATCGAATAGTATCTTCTATTGATGCAAAATTAAAATCGCCAATTTTTACAGCATTGTTGATTAATCTATCAATATCGTAAATTCCAGGTCCCCATTTGTTCCAAATCTCTATTTGATTGTCAAATAGTTTAATGTAATTTGCGTTCCATTCATCATCATGAAATATTTTGTGTGCATGGCTTGCTTGTTTCCATAGAGTTTTAGTAACAAGTAGATCTAAGTCGTCTAAATCATCTAATGGGCGAATTCCCAAAGCAAACATTACACCTGACCCAAATATTACATATTCATTTTTAGGTAAATTTAATAATTCTAAAGCTTGAAATAAGCGATGACTAATAAGTTCCTCATAAGAAATCATATGCGTAAAGTTTAACACTTAAACATATATTGAAAATCTGTAGTTTTATTGTAGATTTAATACATGCACCATGTAGCAATAATGAAAAAGAAATGGAAATTAATAGATAAAATTCTATCTGGTGAAAAGACAATAGAATCTAGGTGGTATAAAAATCGTTACAAACCTTGGAACAGTATTAAAGCTGGTAACTTAGTTTATTTCAAAAATTCCGGTGAGGCGGTAACTGCAGTTGCTGAGGTTGAAAAAGTGTTGCAGTTTGACAATTTAGATAAGAATCAGTTCAATTACATTATAAGAAATTATGGGAAATCTATTGGTTTGCGAAACGCAAAATATAGTGATTATTACAAGTCGAAGAACTATTGCATATTGATATTTCTAAAAGATGCTAAAGAATTGCAATGTCCATTTAGCATAGATAAAACAGGATACGGTAACGCATGTGCATGGTTGTGCGTTGATGATGTTAAAAATTTAAAGAGATAATTCTAGCTTCATTATTTGTAATATTGTTGCACATGTAGGTAAATCTTCTTGCATGGTTAAATCCCCCATAATATAATTACCGGCATGAAACCATTTCTAGTACTACAATTACGCCCTGAAGATGAGGCTTCAAATAGCGAATTTCGTGCAATTTTGCGAGCAGGTGAATTGAACGAAGTAAATGTTGAACGAATTAGAGTTGAACAAGCTCCCTTACCTAATATTGATTTAAACAAGTATTCTGCAGTAATTGTTGGGGGAAGTCCGTTCGATTACACTACCCCGGAGAATGAAAAAAGTGATTTACAAAAGCGTGTAGAGAAAGAAATGTATGATCTAGCTGATAAAATTGTCAAGGCTGACTTTCCATTTTTGGGCGTGTGTTCAGGAAATGGTTTGATTGGAAATTACCATGGAGTTCCCATAACAAATAAATATAAAGAACCTGTGAGTGCAATTGATATATCTTTAACAAAAGAGTGTAGGCAAGACAAAATTTTAAAAGGTGTGCCAGATAAATTTAGGGCGTTAGTAGGGCATAAAGAAGCGTGTGAAATTGCGCCACAAGGTGCTACCTTGTTAGCTTATTCTGAAACTTGCCCAGTTGAGATGTTTAGAGTCAAGAATAATGTATATGCAACGCAATTTCACCCAGAAGCAGATGCAGATGAATTTGAAGTTAGAATTCGTGTTTATAAAAATTACGGTTATTTTAAAGCAGAAGATGCTGAAGATTTAATTGAAACTATCAAACAAGAGAAAATTATATACCCACGATTAGTTTTGAAGAATTTCGTTGAGTTTTATGGAGAATAATTATGTTAAACATAAACCGCATTAGAGGTGCTTTGCACACATAATGCGGTTTTGTTTGTGAAGGTGATGGTTGGGGATTAGAACTGCACTAGTTTTCTTGCTATGCTTAAAGTTTCTTTAGCACGTTCAATTCCTGTTAGTAATTCGCTTGGAATGTTGTTGTTGGGAAATAGAATATTCAGTCTTTCTGGGTTTATCCAAGTTAGCACAAGTTGGTCTTGATATTCTCCAAGTGTGAACTCAGTTTTGTAAAATCTGCCTGTTACAGTGTATCCAACTTTCTGCAGGGCTTTCCATGATCCAACGTTATCTGCATTAACTTGTGATCGAATTGTATTTCTGTTCAAAACATTGGCAGCGTACCATGTTCTAAGAATGTGTGCTCTATATGCAACACCTTTTCGCCACCAGTTTTGGTCTGCAATCATTATTCCACTTGAGCAACTTAAACCTTTATCATTAATGTGGTGCAAACTTGTGTAACCTATCAAACTACTGCCATCTTGTGGTTCAATTGCCCATGTTATTGCATCGTTTTGTTCTCTAATGTTCTTAAACCAATATTCTTCATCTTCTTTTACCGATCCTTGAATCATACCTAAGTATCTTATTACTCTGTACGAAGATACTAAAGTTGCAGATCTTTCCATTTCATCTTTTCGTGGTGGGCGAAGTGTGATTTTTAAACCATCTAAGTTTATGCTAATTGTAGGACCAAACATTGTAGAATCTCCTTTTAAGAATGTTATGAAATTGAAATGTGCAAGTTGATCCATCTGACTTAAGCACAGCAAACCATCACCTTCGATTAGGCCTAAATTTGATGGATCAGAAAAACCGTTAACAAAGACTAAAAGATTATAATAATACATAACAAAAAAGCCTCTGTTAGAGGCTTATCTTATCGGTCAAAATTTTATGTGGAATTAAAAGGTTAGATAAGCTCTAACATATGTACAATTGCAGTAGCCACCCTTGTTAGAGATTTCTACAGCAGAATATGTGTTAGTCATCTTATCTAATTTCATAATAGACGGATTTTAGCCTATAATAAACCAGAACGCAATATTTAATTTGAAATTATAGTCTTTATGTTATTATTTAATTAAT
>JALWZX010000066.1 GCA_027002375.1 candidate division WWE3 bacterium
ATTTCCGCTTTTTCTTAAAGAGTCGCAGTGGCGATTCAATCATCGACGTGATAATATTTATGTGTTACTTTTGAAAGAGTTGGGGAGACGACCACTTTAGATTGTTTCTAAAGTACCCTAGACCCTACCATAATGTGTTAAATATGTGCATAATGTGCATATACATTTTTATGTGGAAGTCATAAGATGCAGTTATGAATAAAGATAATAAAAGCAATACCAACCAATTTACACAATATACTAATGCAGTTGTAGGTTTTGTTATTAAAGATGATAAAGTTTTGCTTGGACTAAGAAAGAAAGTTAGCAATAACTTGGGTAAAAACTTATACGCTGGTATAGGCGGTAAAGTTGAACCCAACGAATCTTTTGACAATGCACTAGTAAGGGAATTCAAAGAAGAAGCTATGGTTTTCCCCACTAAATTTAACGAAGTAGGAACTGTTGTTTTCACTTGGCTCAGCAAACCTAAATGGAACTTATTTGTAAAGGTATATAAAGTTGATGAATATAGTGGTGAATTGAGCGAAACTGAACCAATTAAGCCTGAATGGTTTGACATAGATAAAATTCCATACAATAAAAACATGTGGAAAGATAATAAATATTATGTACCGAAAGTTTTAAGTGGTGAAAGATTTTATTTGATTTGATGTTTATTTATGATGAGAATGAGGAAATTGCAGAAATTATAGATCTTGATAGCTTAAATACATACCAATCTTAATGCACAAGTAATGCACTCAGGTCACATCTGTTATTACGAGCTTTTTACCGTTCTTTTAAATACTTGCCAATAATTGAATTAGCATTTGTAGACATATCGCGTGGTATACCTTGTGCAATAATGTTTCCGCCCATATCACCACCAGAAGGCCCCATATCGATTATCCAATCTGATTGTTTTATCACATCTAGATTATGCTCAATTACAATTACTGAATTCCCATTATCAACAATTTTATTTAACAGAATTATTAACTTTTCGATATCGGCAAAATGCAACCCAGAGGTAGGCTCATCTAGAACAAATATTTCACCTTTTTTATGCAATTTACTTGCCAATTTCAATCTTTGAGCTTCACCACCTGAGAATGTATCGTGCGTTTGACCTAATGTTAAATACCCCAACCCAACATTAACTAACATATTCAATTTTTTTCGAATTATATCTTGCCCGAAGAAGCTATATGCCTCATCAACAGTCATCTCAAGTACGTCATAGATATTTTTGTCTTTATATTTATACTTTAAAATTTCTTTTTTGTATTTCTTACCATGGCAGGTTTCGCATACAGTTTTTACATCACCCATAAAGTGCATATCAATTTTTATAAACCCTAACCCCTTACAAATAGGACATGCCCCATTAGAATTAGAACTGAACAAACTTTTTGAAACATTATTTTCTCTAGCAAAAATATTTCTTATCTCATTGAAAATTCCTGTGTATGTTGCTATATTTCCCCTTGTAGTTCCCGTCAACGGCGATTGATCAATCAAAATAATATCCTTACTTTCGAATTGATTAATAAATTCATCAATTATTAAAGAACTTTTTCCAGAACCAGACACACCTGTAATTGAACAAAAGATTCCAAGCGGAATTTTGACATCAATGTTTTTTAAATTGTGAGCCTTTGCATTTTTAATTGTTAAATAATTTTTGGGAATTCTAATGTTATTCTTGAATTCAACTCTTTTATCAAGATACTTTCCTGTAATTGTAGAAGCGGATTTTAGATTATGAAATGTCCCTTCAAAAACAATTCTTCCACCTTTTTTTCCAGCTCCATGGCCAATTTCCACAATATGATCTGCTTCTCTCATAATCAAACCATCATGTTCAATAACAATTACTGTATTATCAGATTCTTTTAATTTATGCAAAATTTCTACTAAATTATCTCGATCCTTCGGATGAAGTCCAGCAGTGGGTTCGTCAAGAATATAAATCATTTCTATTAGATCAGACCCAAGTTCTCTGGCAAGCTTCAATCTTTGTGATTCACCACCAGAAAGCGTGTTGAGACTCCTATTTAATGATAAATACCCCAAATCAACATTGATTAAATTTTGTGTTGCTTCGGTAATTCTTTTAAGTAATTCTTTCGCTTCAGGAATTTTTAGTTTGTTGACTTCTTTAACGAAGGTATCAAGTTGCATGTTCGAAAATTCCCCAATATTTTTACCGTTAATAATTGATCGCAAAGCATTTTGATTTAATCTACTACCGTGACATTCGCTACATACCTGATTTGATAAAAAAGGGTTATCTGTTTTTTCTTTTCGCTTAGATGTTCCCCTTAAATCACCAGCTCGTTTCTTGAGGCGCGTAATAATGCCCTCATGACTAAATCTTTGAACAAAACCTTGTCCTGCACTACTTAGTTCAACCCTGTCTGTATACAGCAAAAAATACAGTTCTTCTTGTGAATAGTCTTCAATTTTCTTAGACATGTCAAGCATGCCTGAAGAATCCAAAATGTTATACAATCTTGTTCCTGGCTTATAATTATTATGTTTCGAAGCTCCGTCAGCTAAAGATTTTGAAAAATCGATTACATCATTTGGATCTACAGTAAATTCGACACCAATTCCTTTACATGTTTTACAGGCACCCTTGGGACTATTAAAAGAGAAATGCCCAGCACTTAGATTCCTAATGGAACCAAATCGGGAGAACAAAAGTCTTAGATATGTGTAGATTTCCGTGCTCGTGCCTACTGTTGAACGTGGATTTCCCCTTAATTTCTTTTGATTAATTGCAATTGTAGGCGACAAATTCTTAATAGAATCAATATCTGCTTCTTCTGATTTCTTTAATAATCTAGCAGCAAATGTATTAACAGATTCTAAAAACTGTCTTTGCCCCTCTGAAGCTATTATATCGTATGCAATGGTTGACTTCCCATAACCGGAAACACCTACTAAAACATTTATTTTATTTCTAGGAATTCTTATATCAATATTTTTTAGATTATGAGTTTTAGCACCCTTTATAATTATTTCTTTTGCCATATTTGAGATTATCTATCACTCGTACTTTTACTTTTCACAACTAAAGCTATTATGTAGACAATCAGATAAAAATGCTTCGACGTAGCTGAACTCGCTTTAGCTAAATAAATGCAAAATACTGACTGCTTAAGCTGTCGGTGCTCTGCTATAAATACACATAGAAATGATACAATTAATTCTTGAGTTACACAACAAAGTGGTAGCGATATATTATCTATCTGTGATAGTTAGCTGTCAATCGTAATTGACAGTTTTTTAATTTTATTAGTTATTCTTTTTCTTGCAATGAAATCATTGCATTTTACCAACATTTTTCCATTAAGCTTTATTCAAATACCTAATAATTTCTTTGGGAGAATCGATAAGCGTTGCCCCTTCTTTGATTAGTTTGTGTTTTCCTTTGCTGTTTGGGTGAAATATTGAGCCTGGTACTACAAAGACTTCTTTTCCTTGATTTAGGGCGTGATCTGTTGTTATTAGGCTACCTGAGTGCGAGCCGGCTTCGATTACTAAAACGGCTTTTGAAAGCCCTGCTATTATTCTGTTTCTACGCGGAAACGACCACGACTTAGCCGGCTCGCCCACTTTCAACTCAGACACAACAACTCCTTTTTTAGTATCTAAAATCTCTTTTACAACATGTTTTGCGTAGTTAAACCTGTTTACATAATTGAACCCATACGCTAGAACCGCTATAGTTCGCCCTCCAACTGATAACGCTGACTTATGCGCGCACATATCTATTCCATACATTGCCCCACTAACAATTGTTATTCCTGATGCAGCGATTTCTGACACAAACATTTCGCACACCTTTTTCCCGTATTCACTTGCTTGGCGTGAGCCAACTACTGCCAATGCGTTTAAATCACTTTCTATGAATTCCCCTAATACATATAAATGTTTTGCGGGGGAATTCAATGCTTTGTTCATTTCGCAAAACGCCTTATATGTAAAATCGCCCTGTTTATATTTATTATTGGTATTCTTTGAACCTTCATTAGTTAGCTTTCTATACTTTAAATTCCACATAAAACAATCTTATGCTAAGATACATTACAAATTTATTAAAATAATATTTTTTATAAATAAAATGAAAAGAACATTAGAAAAGAAACCGGATGGTATAGGTGCTATTTTAGATATAAAAAAAGACACAAATTTTTAGTCATCTACTAAAATACTGCATAGTATGTGGTTTATATTCTCTAGCTGGGTATAAGTGCAATACCGTATTGCTTATACTTGGCAATGTGGGAGACAAATCTCGAAAATTCTGACTTCTTCGCCAAAATTTTCTAGTTTTTTCTTGAGATCTTCTCCTCATATTTGCAATTGCTAATTGAGTATATGTTGGCCCAGTAACACCATAAATAACATTAGGCAGTATCACATTACCATCAGCTCCAATTATTGGCTCTACTGTCATAACGGCTGGTTGTCTAAAGCCTTTACCCATTATATATGGCCTCATGTATACGGTATCGCCACATGTATAATCTCCACCAAAAGATAAAACTGATTTTGAAAAATTATATTCAGAAGTGTCACAATAGTTACGATACCTCGTCATATCGGTTACAAAATCAAATATCAATGTTGGCTCAACAATTGGATACCCATATAAATCGATTAATAAATCTTTCACTTTTTGCGGAAATTCCTCGTACCTATAATTACTTAAAATCTCTGCAATTTTAAAAGAACATAAGTAGATATCATCGTAAAGTGTAAGAATCGCCTCAATTTCGTCATCAGTTATTGGATTTATCTGAAAACTTTTCTCACTAACTGATACTGACTTTTGACGAAAATCATAATCTGTCAACATTCGATAAGCTATCTGGTATAAAAATGACTCCATAAAAGGTATTAAATCGTAATTAAATCTAAAGGTATCCGAACCAATAGTATTTCGCATTTCAATAACTGCTTCCAATACCCTCTGCTTACCTTCTATGATAAAATTTTCACGCACATAAGATTCAAACCATTGGTTAATACCAATCCTAGAAAAGGGGAAATACGGACCAAGGAATTGACTTCCAAACAAATCATACAGAGCATCTCTATATGGTTTCCCATCCAATTTAACTCCAAAAATTACACCAGAATCTGGCCCGATTGAATTAACTGACGCCATTTGTACATATTCTCGTTCACTATAAAAATCAGTTTTCCAATACTTGCAATTCAATTCGGCTGGCTCTTGCATGGCAAACCCTGCTATACTACCAACTGCTGTTCTTGACGATTCCATATGAAATATTATTAATTACTCCTATTTATTATTATACCTATCCATTTCTATAATTTCTAGAAACAATGTACAAATCATACGAGTTTCGTAGCCTAAACCACCAGCTACACTGTATTTTCTGCAACATCTGTATACATGTTTTAATGTAAAATATATAACGAAATTAAAATGAGAAAACTACAACAGTAAAAGCTAAGTTTTCTTTAACCGTTCATGTTTAATTACCCCAAACATATTGCGTGGCACATATTCTCTTGCTGGATAAAGATGTAAAACCGTTTGATTAATAATTGGTCTTTTTGGATTAATATTTCTCATTTTTTCATTCATTCTATTGATAGAATTTGCAATAGCCAATTGATTGCTCGTTGACCCAATCGATCTATATATTACATGAGGTAGCATCATCCACCCGTTAGCACCAACAACAGGCATAAATGTACTTATAGCAGGTGCTGCATAGAACTTTCCGATAATATGTGGACGCTTTTTATGGTTACCATATGCTAATACAGTATCTGTAGAAAAGTAAAATTCAGAAAAATTACAAAAACCGAATCTGCATGCATGACTTGTACAAAATTTAAATTTTAAATATGGCTCTAAGATAGGCGGTCCATATATAGATGTTAATATATTCTTTAATTCATTTGGCAAGTTATTATAATTGAAAAAACTCAAATATCTAGCCATTCCTAGCGAAAATTCGTATAAATTTCCACTAGATTCGTACTTATCGAGAATTTTGCCAAATGTCGTAACTACATCAGTTCCATCCACTGATTCATTATAGAATCAGTATCATATTCGTAAAAATCTGTTTTCATAGACAAAGCCATATATCCTAGATAATGTTCCATTAGATTTCTATATTTACTACCGTACACGAATTCGTTGGAGTTGGATGCGTTTTCCACTATCCAACTAACTGCACCCCGAATTATCTGCTCTGAATATTCATGTTGATGTTGTAATACATAAGAAAAAAGTTGGGTTTAAACCTAACTTTAGATAATGGAAATGTTGAATGTAATCTTCTTCTGCCAAAAACATCATGCATCACACGACCATATACTCTTTCATCATACACAGGCACTCCAAAGACTGTCCCAGTGGTCTCCTCCAGATTGTTTTCCAAGCATGAACTAGTAAATCCTTCTTCAGTAAATGGCTTTGTTTCCCAGTATCTACAGTTTAGCTTTGTTAATTCACAATGTTGTTCATCTTGTATAGTTTCAATTTTTATATTCCTATCCATATAACATAAATATATATAAACTTTTCACTCTTCATCAACCTTAATGCCCAGCTTTCTTGCCAGTTGGCCACGTCTCCATGATGGAGCTGCTAATGTGGCATATTTTATAGCATTATCTATATCACCGCGCCTATAATCTATTTCTGCGAGGTAAATGTAGTCATCTGAGAAATCTTTTTTATTTATTTTCACAACATCTAAGAAGTTCTCATAAGCCTTGTCATAGTCACCTGTTTCGTAATATAAAATTGCAAGCTCGTGCCTAATATTTGGGTTTTTGGAACTTAAACTTTTTGATTTTTCATAATATTTTATTGATTCTTCAGTATTTTGGCTTCTTAAAATTCGCGCTAAGTAATAGTTTGACTTTGAATCATTGAATTTAAATGCAGAGATTATTGCATACTTCTTCGCTGTCTCATAGTCTGATTTCCACATTATAATTGATACTAACTTGATGTATAAATCTTGTTTCATTGGATTATATTTAATTGCTTTTTTATAGTCAGAAATCACCTTGTTTGGATCACCTTCATGCATTGCCCTGAACTCATATTGTTCGCTTTTGTAGATACTTGAGTAAATAAAAAATATAGATAGCGACAGCACAAACAACACTAAAGCGCCAAGACGATGTCGTAATTTATAAACAAATTTTAATATGTCATTATGCTGAATATACTTTTTGTACAATAAACTTTGTGATTTACTCAATTTGCCTGCATTTTCACTTTCCTCCTTTAAAAGAAGTGCTACACCAAAAAATAGAACTACAAATATAGTAGTTGCCGTTACGTTAAATAGGCTTCGGGCTAAAATTGCAATTATTATATATTTGAAATATCTATTTGTGGAATTCAAAAGTAGTAGTATTACACCACCGAGAAAGAATACAAAACCTATTATTCCCCACTCTACTAGTATGTCTAATATTATGTTGTGGGAACTTTCTACTTCTTGAAATTTAGTATGTGGCGCTTTAGATATGTCTAAATATTTTTCATAGTCCTGCTGAAATGTAGAGTTTCCGAAACCAAAGACTGGGCGCTTTACTACTATTGGTAATGTATTTTGCCAAATTTCTATTCGTGAATCTTGAATTTTTGACTGATCTTTGAAGCTAAAAAATCGTTTTACTAGATATGGTCCAGGGATTTTTGACGAATCAATTGGGGGAAATAAAACAATACCTGTAATCATAATAGTTATTAGTGAAACATAGATTATTTTGTATTGTCGTTTTTTTAGTATATAAAATATCTCAATTGAAACTACCAACATCAATGCAATATACGCACCACGAGAGAATGTGAGGAGCATTGCAGTTGTTATAAGTAACAACTGCAATGCTCCCACAAACACCCAGAACATCGATTTATCACCACCATTTTCATTCTTACCAACCCTATCAAAATTTCTAACCAACTTATACCACGCCAAAGGAATCAACCCGACCAGAATTCCCCCTAGAACATTTGGTTGACCAATTGTTGCTGTAATACGACCATCATAAGAAATATGTGTTAAACCATAAGTTAATGCGAGAAAATGTAATATAGAAACAATCGCTAGTGAAGTTCCCATTAAAACACCTAAATCAACTAATCTTTCTTTTTTTATACGTGAAATAAGCAGTGCAAATGCAAATAAAAAGTATAAGACCAACGCAACTATAGAATCAGACAACATTTTATTTCCTAAAAACGATCTGCGAGAGTTAATTGATACGCTTAAATTGATAAAAGATAGCACTAAAAAGCCTATGAAAAATAACCAAAAGTATTTATCTACACCATTGCCTTTCTTAAATATGTAAATACCGAAAAATATCGTTGCAGTTATAGCTAAAAGCAACAATTTTGGCAATTCGTAAACATTTATGATTTCCCCTTTAAATAATAATGGGTTTAGAGCGAAAAATATGAACCAAATTAGTGTATCTATAAACATCTGTTAATGTAATTATAATTGGTATAAATGATACAACAAACTTCTATCTAATCACAACTTGAGATTTCATTTAATATCTAATAACACAACAAGCATTTTAATTGTATAATGAATATATGATGGCTATTGAAACCATTGTTACAGACGAACAGAATCAACCACCCGAAGTAGTAGAAACTATATATCCTGATGGTTGGGAAACTGTTCCACCAGAAAACGCGAGATGGAAATTGCAAAAAGCATATCCAGGAAATCACAAACGAACATTAGATAAGATACGCAGAGCGCGAATAGTTCGTTCAGCTATGACAGATGGTAAACCTGGCATTATGATTGGTGACATAGCAACAACTGATAATCCGCCAACAACACATGTTAAATATGATATGGGATTGAATGCATTTGAAATGCCCCCACAAATCCCATTTGATTTCATAAATAAACTAGTAGTTAACGGAGAGCCATATAAACATTCTAAGGACGCAGTAGATGATATGTTACATTTTTATGAAATATTTGAAGATATGGGAATTGTAAAAGAATATCTAAATCAGGAACTATTACACGAATTAGGTAGTTTGACTGATTTTATTTGGCACTCGCTAAATATCATGAAAGAAAATAAGATCTTGCCAAAGCTACAATCTAAACCAGACATTGACGAATTGATAGAACTGGGCAATCTGTGGGGCTTTTTTGATATAAATGGAACTGATTCTAAAAAGGCTTTTCGCAAGTGGGCTTTAGAAGACGATTGTTCTTTTAACATTTTAAAAACTTATTATGCAGTAAAAACACTTTTCTATGGCAATATGGTTGATTACAAAGATATACCAGGAGAAAGTAGTATCGAGGAATTCTCAAACCTAAAATTAACAACTATTATTAGAGAAGCAAGAGACCAAATACATACGATAGCACAAGATACAAATCAACAAGATCTATTAAAACATATTAAATACTCAAATGTAGGCATAACTGGAATTAGAGGTCTTGGTTTACACTTACATGCTGCGTTTTATCACGGCGAATGGCATGACTCTCGTTTTAGAAATGGGGCGTTGCCTCCTAATATACACTGGGGTGCAATACCAACATTTCTTGGTAGCAGTGATATTGACGGTCCAGCCATTACCTCATTGATTGACAATGCAGTACGTTCAGATGAGGGAATAGGTTCAGAATCTTATCATAAGGAAGGTTTAAAAACACCACCTAACTTAACAAATATATATATATTAAGAATTCCGGCTATGCCTACCACGTTAAAACAATTCGAGAAAAAACATAGGTTACCAAGAGAAAAGAAATACGACAAATACGGTAAGCTAGAAACTCCCTATTTGTATGTAGTTTTATGTGATACACCAAGTCGCGTGTCACCAATTGAATTTCCAAAGATAGCAGATGAACGATTCGGAAAAGGAAACTGGGTATTTGCTACACAATCCAACGGTAAATTAGAAATCTTACATCCGAATCCATCGCCAACAATCAAACAAACAAAGCGTCCTGATATAGAGTTAAAAGATCCAAGAATGTCCATACTACAAGACTAACTATTCGATTTCCTCATCTAAATACTGCATTAAATCTTGCATCATTTCATCAGAATAATCAGAAGTAAAACCTACATAGTTGTTTAATCTAACTGCGCCACTATCGATTAACGATGACAAAGATGAAGATATATCTCCTGAGATTTCACCTGATATCGCACTAGAAATGTCGCCCGAAATTGCATCAGATAAGAACCAGCTAGGCAATTGGTGCGAGATACTGAATGATACTACAAACGATATTTGTGTTGATATTTGATCTGATATTTTGGTGGAAATCACTCGTGATTCTTCGTCTGAGATTTTGTCGCTTAAATAATAAGATAAAGCATCGCTAATCACATCAGACAAAACCTTGCTGCTGTAATTTGATAATGTTTCTGAAACACCGTTACTTAATACATCAGATGCTAAGTTAGATATATCTTCTGATGTTATTACGCTTACATTATCACTAACTTTTTCTGAAAGTATTTCAGAAATCTTATCACTTTCTACCCGGCTCACATCATTACTAATAATTTCACTTAATTCATCACTATTGATATCGCTTAGGTGACCACTTGTAATTGTACTTAAACCGTCACTAGAAATACCGCTTAAATGATCACTAGCAATTGTACTTAAATCTTCACTAGAGATGTTACTTAATCTATCGCTAAGAATATCGCTCAATCTTTCACTCAAAATTTCACTTAATACATCACTGTTAATATCACTAATATCAGTACTATTATGATCGCTTAGTATCTCGCTGATAATATTACTAATTTCATCACTTAGTTCATTGCTTAATTCATCGCTTAATTCGCCACTCGTCACATCGCTTAAATTATCACTTAAAATGTTACTAATTTCATTACTGATATCTTCACTTATAACTTCACTTAAACGATCACTGATATCGTCGCTATTTTCATCGCTAATATAGTCACTTGTAATGAAGCTCAAATTGTCGCTTAATATATTACTTAAATTGCCACTGCTTATATTACTTATACTCGAGCTAATATTTTCGCTCAAATCGTCACTAGCAATACTGCTCACCTCATCACTAACAACATTACTCAAGATTTCACTTATTTCAACTGACTTGATTGAAGATATAAGATTACTAATTCTGTCTGATAGCACATTTGATGTTATTTCTGATAATTCTTCTGAAATGTCATCACTTAAAATAAATGTCGACGCATTACCCGATATAACATCTGAAATTGAATCGGACACTACTCCGGAATCATCGTCACCATCATAATCAATACCACCAGTAAAATCTTCATTGTTATTGCTCGTTCCAGTTTCGTTATTGTTACGATCATTTTCAACGATAATAACGTTAACGTTTGTTTCGTCGTCACCAGATTTATCATTATTTTTTTTATGGGAACTCACATGTTTTTCTGCAGTTACGGTACATTCTAGGTCGAAGTGCCCCACCCAGCAAAATCAGCAACAACTAATTCCTTCTGCTTTTGATATCTTCTGAATTTATATTTGTTTACCTCTTCCTCCATAGCTTCTGCAGGTGTT
>JALWZX010000067.1 GCA_027002375.1 candidate division WWE3 bacterium
AATGTATGAATATTTATGTAATATGCAGTAGTTCCAATTATAGAGATAAGACGCTCACGCATTGCTCTTACACCTGATTCAGTAAATGTTAAGGCCAAAATCGCATCAGGTGGGGTATCAGTTTTACCTAAAATATTTGCAATTCTGGTTGTTAAAGTTTGTGTTTTACCTGTACCTGGACCTGCTAGAACTAATACAGGGCCGTCAATTGTATCAACAGCTATTTTTTGCTGTGGATTTAACATATTATAGAGTTTTTCAAAGTCCTTTTTTGTTTTTGTCATTGTTTATCTAATTCTCTTAGTGCGGTCGCATATTGCGACATCGTTTAAAACTTTCAATATTTGGTGGAATTCCACCAACGAATTTAATTTATCACAAATTAAATGACAAAACTATTAACTAAGTTTTAGATTTTAGCAAATTCAAGAATTACATAGTTAGAAATCTCTGTTGAGAAAGTTAGATGACAAACTTAGCTTTTGGTTTGGATTTATAATCTCTAGATATCCAAGCATATATAAGCCAGCTGCCCATGAAAAGTTACGTTCAGATTTATATAAATGATTAAATATTGGTTGACCACTAACATCAAAAATCTCATAAACATTTCTATTATTTGCTATTAGTTCAGCAATATTACGTAACATAACCTTTGATTTATCTTTATAATGAAGCTTTTTAAGTGTGAGTGCATACATTATTGTAGGCTGTAACCATCTAATTTTTTCATTGTGATACTCTGACATGCGAATTACATGATTCATCAAAAACACCTTACTTCTAGGATATCTAGGGTATACAGATCTTAATAACTTAACATTTGGTTCTTCTACCTTATTAGATATATAAGTTAATATAGATTCTGATTGCTTTTTTGTTGCCAGATCAAACCATATTGCAAGTAAATTAGAATAAGTTGTAAAATATTTCTCAGGAAATGGATTAATATAATCAACAAAATAAGTACCATTATAAAATTTATTAATAAGCTCTTCTTTTACTATTTGTAGTTGTTTCTTATGTCTACTATAATCAGTTTTCTTTATTTCTGCCGAATAAATATCACTCATGTGAACAATAGATTTTAACGCTGCAAAATAAAGTAAATTGGTGTAAAAGACCATTCCAGATTTCAAGATTGAATCCATCCAGCCTGAAAGAGGTTTCTCATGAATTAAGTTTGAATTGATATCTGTTTGTGTAATGTAAAAATCTATTGTCTTAACAAGTTTTTGGTAGTATTTATCTAACAGTTTTAAATCAGAAGTTGCTTTAATGTAATTATCAAATGCAATTATCAGCAAAAGCCCACCGTCTGGTACGAAACCTCCTAAGCTGGCTGGGTTTTTGTAATTAGGCCTTAGATTCTTAAGTTGTTTTGACTTCCCAATATACTTAAAAGGGGTATTTGCTGTTCTAAAAATTCTATATGGAATTTCGCCGTTAATTTTTTGATATTTGAAAAAAGCTTCTATCGTTTGCTTAGTAAAACCTGGGTAATAATACGTTGAACCAAGCGATGCGAAAAATGCATCTCTAGCCCAAATATCTTTGAAATGATGAGAACCTGCTATAAGACCTGATTCTGAAGCTGTAGATTTTATTGTATTTTTAGAAACATCTAAAGCGTAATCATAGGTTGATTTTTTGCGATTAGAATCAAGATGTAAATCATCAGAAAAATTATGATTGTCTTGAGAATTAATAATATGAAAATCACTTAACCTTTGTTTCAGGCTCTTTGTTTTAAGATATTTTAATCTAGTTGTAGGCATTAATACTATTGTAGTTTAAATTAAGGCGTTTTTCTATGACTTTCACGCCATTTTTGTATCTCTTTATGATTTCCAGATAGTAGAATAGGGGGAACTTTAAGATTTTTATAATCGGCAGGGCGTGTATACTGCGGGTAATCTAATTCTGATCTGTTATTCGGGTTAGAATAAGATTCACTTACATTAAACTCTTTGTTTTCAATAACACCTGGAATTAAACGAACAACTGCATCGGTTATTATCATCGCTGGGAATTCCCCACCTGACAAAACATAGTTACCAATAGATATTTCTTCATCAACCAACTCATCTCTAACGCGCTGGTCAATACCTTCATATCTGCCACAAATTAGAATTATATGTTGCTTTTTTGTAAGGGTTTCGGCCCTTTCTTGTGTAAATGTTTTACCTTGTGGTGTTAAGAAAATTACATGAGATAAATTTTTGTTGGAATTCATCGGTTCGTTTTTATCATTTTGAGATTTAAGGCTGCTTTGTGTTTTTAGATACTTGGCTTTTAAATCAGTAATAGCCTCAAAAAGAGGTTCTGGTTTTAAAACCATACCAACACCACCGCCTAATGGGCGATCGTCAACTTGTCTATGCTTATCATGAGTATAATTTCTTAAATCTATAACATTAATGTTAATAAGATCTTTCTTTTTACCTTGAGATATAATTCCCCAGTCAAAAACTTCTTTAAACATGTTTGGAAATATGGTTATGATGTCAATTTGCATAGTTAGTGCATGGTGAGCGCGGGAGGACTCGAACCTCCAACCTACTGGTTAAGAGCCAGTTGCTCTGCCATTGAGCTACGCGCCCTAAATAAATTAGCTTTTAATATAATCTGGCGCACCCGAGAGGACTCGAACCCCTAACACCTGGTTCCGAAGACCAGTGCTCTATCCAATTGAGCTACGGGTGCATAGGGAATTTGGTGGGCGAGGTGGGACTCGAACCCACACTCCCGTAAAGGGAACGAGATTTTAAGTCTCGCGCGTCTGCCAGTTCCGCCACTCGCCCACGTAAGTGAAGTCCGACTCGGAATTCCACATAAATATACATAGATTATAATAGAGCAAAGCTTAATTGAACACAACTAACTGTTGAGAATTTTAACATAAACTAAAAAATAGTGTATAATTAAAACATGGCTGACGTATACGATAGGTTTCAAGAAGAAGATAAGTACCAACGCAAAATTACTTATTGGTTCGCACTATTTCTGAAAGGAATCTTTTATGTCGTTACAATGTTACTAAAATTAGTATTAGATATTGCAAAAGAAGTTTTGCATACATTTGGTATTTTGCCTGGTGGCAGTAAATATTAGGTGGAATTTATATGTAAAACTAAATGCCTGTGGACTTTTGTGTGTAGCAGCGATATAAAGACGGTACAACTTTCTCTTTCAATCTTATTCGAGTTATAGTATGATTCACAATGTATTAAATTATACATATCGGGGTGTGGCGCAGTTGGCTAGCGCGCATCGTTTGGGACGATGAGGTCACAGGTTCGAGTCCTGTCACCCCGACCAATTTAGAATAATCTCTTTAGAAACATTCTTTAAAAATTTGTATAATGGGATAATTCACTCGTTTGAAGAACGGGGAGCGTTCATTTTTTGGCGCTTAGGAGTTTAGAAAACGTTGGAATAACAACATTCTTATTTTTAGCTTTTTGAATCGAACTTTTCCCGTTTAAATGTTTAAATTTTCGCTTACAATCGGTGAAA
>JALWZX010000068.1 GCA_027002375.1 candidate division WWE3 bacterium
ATATAAATATGAATTAAAAATTATATAATAAAAAACATATTAAATCTAAAGTTGGATTAAAAAAGTTGCGTAATGAGCATAAAGATAAGAAAATCGTTTTCACGTATGGAACCTATGATTTAATTCATAGTGCACATGCAATATATTTGCTAAAGGCCAAGGCAAAAGGTGATATTTTAGTAGTAGGTGTAGCTAAAAATCGGTCAAAACTTAGAATTCCCAATAAAAAATTACCATTAATTGATGAGAAAAATAGAGAAGAGTTATTGCATTATTTTAATTTTGTTGATTATACAGTTTTAGTTGATATTGATGATTTAAGTGAAGAACTTGAAAGTTTAAGGCCTGATGTTTTCTTTACCTTAGAAAATGATTGGGTAAAAAAGATTAGAACTGAAAAAGAAAAAAATATAGCTAACAAGCATAAAATTAAAATAACAAAGAACCCAAAGGGTAAAATTTATGTGTCGGCAAGCGATATGATAAATCGTGTTGCCGACGTTAAAATTAAAAGTAAGGTTGAATATTTTTTTGGTAAAACAAAGATTGATTTAAGTAAGGGCGATTGGTCTAAGAAAAAATGGTCTGGTCTTAAGACTGATATTAGGTCAGATACATTATTTTTTGGTAAACATACTCACAAAGTTTCACCTAGGTACAAAAATCTAATTGGTAAAATTATTAAGTATAACGATATTAATAAATTAAGAGAAAAATATGACATAGTTGATAAAAAGATTGTGTTGGCATTAGGCGCTTGTGATTTATTACATTCAGGTCACGCTCGGTTTTTTCAACAGGCTAAAAATTCTGGTGATATTTTAGTTTTGGGAATTCCATCGGATCGTGTTGTAAGAAAGCAAAAAGGTGCAGGTCGACCTGTAGTGACCGAATACTCACGTGCTGAATTAATGAGTTTTTTTCGATTTACAGATTTTGTAACAATTTACGATAAAGAAGATGTAAGACCATTTATAAGCAATTTGAATCCAGATATTTTCTTTACGATAAAAGAGAATTGGAATGAGGCATCTGATAATGATAAGTATTTTAACGATGTAAAAGGTTGGAATGGTAAAATAAAAAGTATAAAACCACAGGCAAAAAATTTGAGTTCCACCAAAATAATAAAAAAGGCTACTGGAATAAGAATTAAGGAAATTTTTAATGAAGAATTAGAGGAATCAAGAAATGGAAAACCTTTGAAAGATATTTAAAATGATAGTTTAACAATATGATGGCAAAACTAACACTTGAACAGAAGAAAGATTTTATGAAAAAGGCTGCATTTATTGCAAATAATGCGAGTTGTAATTATAAAGTTGGGTGTGTTGGTGTTATATATGATAAAGATAATTCGATAGATGTTAGCAAAATGAATGATGAGTTTGTAAAAAGAAAGGGCGACATAGTTTACGTTAAGTCATGGAATGAAACTTTAAAAGGTGAGATATATTGTCAATCGTTTGATGAAAATGGTAAAAGATTGTGCATTCGAGAAATAGAGAATTTAAAAGGACGTGACTTTCAAAAGGTATGTGCGAGCCATGCTGAAATCGGATTAATTGCAAAATGTGCTAAATATGGTATACCGACGCAAGATATGATTATGTTTATTACTAATTCACCATGTATAATATGTTCTAGGGCGATTGTGCAAGCTGGTTTTTCTGAAATTTATTTTATGCAAAAGCATACCGATGTCTCTGGATTTAGAATTTTAGTTGCAAATAATATAAAGATATCACAATTAGAAGATATCTTTGATGATAACGAAAATTAGAAAGTAAATATAGTATAGATGCGCTAATTAAGTTGCAAAACTTGGTACAAGTTTTGCAACTTGAATCCGAACTTTTCATAATATTTACGTGTTCCTATAGACGATATAACAGCCAGTTTATCTATACCATTTTCGTTGGTTATTTCTATAGCTTTTTGTATTAATGCAGTTCCTAAGCCAAGATGCTGTGGTTTACCTGTTTTATGTTTGCCAATTTCTATACTTGGGCCATACACATGAACTTCTCTTATTATTGCTGTACCGATAAGCTCCTCAATAAAGTGAGTTTCTAGATTTTTTGGAATAGATAAGCGTAAGAATCCAGCAATTTGATTCTTTTGTGTTACATATTGTAGAAAATATTCAGTAGATATTGTTGTGTTATATTTTATTATATCTAGTTTGAGATTCTCTTTCTTTACTTTTTCGTCTTTAATTTCACGTGATCTGATTTCATTAACCTTAATGTTTTGAGCTTTTAGTGATTTTTCTACAATTTGTCTAAAGTTAGTTTTTTTGTTTCCAACAACGATATCATCAGAACTAATATCCCTAATAACACGCGTTATTCTGCAGTATTGCGGTGTGATTTTAAATACTTCAGTTAAAACTTTAAGTAGCTCTGAATTAGAATAAGGCTTCCATAAGCCTTTTTTATAGTATTTCATTAGCTCTGCACTTTCAATAAGTGAACATGGGTATATCTTAATCTCATCTGGTTTAAATCTACTATCATTGAAAACTTTTTTATAATCTTCTATATCTTTTGCTGGTGTAGATTTATAAAGATTTGGCATCCAATGAATATGTATTTTGAATCCTGCTTGTCTCAGTAGTGCAAACGCTTTAGCGTTATCATTAATAGTATGTCCGCGCTTATTTGCAGATAATATTTTATCATCTAAACTTTGAATTCCTAATTGAATTTTAGTTGCACCATATTTTCGCATATTTGTAACAGTTTCCTTTGTTATTTCATCTGGTCTAGTCTCTAGCACAAGCCCAATGCATCGAGCTTCAGCTGTTTCATTTATTTTATGGGCTTCAAACAGCTCATCAAATGTTGCTGTTTCTTTTTTGGTGGAATTCAAGGCTAGTGAGACGATCTTATTGTACGGTTCTTTGATATTTTCTCCACTTATATCTTCTAGTTTATTTTCGTCGTATGGAAATTCTGTATGTAAGTTTATAGTTTCGATTGAAGCATCTTTATTAAAATCGTTTAATGCATCAAAACATCGTTTGATAAACCAAATTTGATATTGTGTTGGGTAAGCCGTAAAAGTTCCCCCTAAAATAATTAATTCTATCTTGTCAGTTGGGTGGCCAATTTGGTTATAAGCTACTAGCCTGTTATACGTTTGTTGATATGGGTCAAATTTGTTCTTAAAGGCCCGTTGAGCGCCAGGCTCGTCTGATAAGTAACTTTTAGGCATTCTTACATCATTAGGGCAAAATATGCACTTACCAGGGCACGGAAACGGTTTAGTTAAGACAGTAACCGGTGTTACACCAGAGATAGTTCTAGTTTTTTTTAACTTTAATGCTTTAAATAACTTTTCTTCTTGAATCTCATCAAGAGATAAATCTCTCTTAAATGTTTTATAGTACATCAAAATATCAGATTTTTTGTATAAACCTTTATTGTCTTTAGGGTATTTTCTAAACACTTTTTGAACGTTATTAGATTCAGTGTTATCTAG
>JALWZX010000069.1 GCA_027002375.1 candidate division WWE3 bacterium
CATCATATACTGAGGCAGCAAAATACACGTAATTGTTTTTTATCAAGGTAATAACATTTTCTATACTAGAAAAATACATTATCAATGCAAATTGATTAGTATTAATCACTCTAGATATAGCTACAGAAAAAGGTTTTATATGCCTAATCTTAATTCCAAATTTATCTAACGTACCATGTATTTTGTCATACAAGTCCCGTCTCATAGCAGCAACCTCTACACTATAATGTCGATCAATGTGCGATATTACCTTATAATCCCAAATAATGTCTGAAATGTGCTCTGGTATACTTTTTTCTAATCTTTCTGATATTACGTTTCTCAAATCCCCATCTTTATCTATCGAGTAATCTAAATCTAATTTTAATATATATATAAGCTCATCAGAAACTAGTATAGAAACACTTTTAAACTTATGTTTTTTGCAAATCTCTTGTATCTTTTCATTTACATCTTCTGGCTTTTTTATTCTCAAAGACTGTTTAACCTCAACACTAGGGGTTCTTCCAGTTTTAATCTCTGCATATTGAATTTCATTTTTCACTATAACAAGTATATTTTTGTTTTTATTCTTCATTTTTCCTTAATATATATTCTTCCAGTTCCATCATCTAAAACAGTTGCTTCTAGAACCTTAGAATAGCCATCAGAATCGTATACAACCGTATACACAGTTGTACCAGCATCAGTAGTAAACGACACAGAACATGTACCTATTGGTAATACTATTGTATCAGAAATTGGTTTCTCTAGGTAATGTCTCACTAAAACATCATCTAAACATGATCTAATAATTTGATTTGCCTCTAAAGAATCATTATTGGTCATAGCAATCTGCCCATGATCTATAGATGTTAACGTAAGAGACATACCAATTACTGCGATAACACTACTCACAATAACTGCAGTAATTAACGCTATATATCCCCGTTCAGTCTTTCTTAAATTTGGCATAAAATTCATTAACTAAAATCTTTCTTCAATAATGTTATGTTTATAATTTTGACTTAACAGTTACAGTATTACTTATAGATTTATGAATTACATTTTCACTATTTACCATTGAATTCCCACTATATACGACATCTATAGTATATCTCAAAGTTGGTGCACCATTTGGTATAGTCAAATCTTCAAAATTAATAGAATTAACATTAACTAAATTTGTAGATAGTTTGCACGGTGTTAAATTTGTACAAGCACCCGTCGAACCATAACCCAATTCTAAAGAACCATTCTCGATCTTAATAGTCATTGGATCTTTATACGCATCTTCTGATAAGTCATAATTTAATGTGATCTCATCTGAACTGTTGATTGTAAAACTGCTACAATTAGACACCTCGTATTCAATTTTATGATTAAGTAGTGCCAAATTATAATCCACTTCTTGCATAGCATTCGCATATAATCTTTGCTTTTGGGAAATCAAAGTATACATTATTATTCCAGTCATAAATATTGTTAAAACCGCTATATAAATTAACAATTCTACATAGGTTTCCCCATTATTTTTATCGAGTATATATTCTTTTATTTTAAAATTTTTGCTTAATTTTCCCATTTGAAATCGAACCAATAATAAACTCCTAAGCTTCCATTTGTACTAAATGTATTAAATGCACTTTGCCCAATAGTAGAAAACCTATCTTCTTGACCAAACCAAGCATTGGTGGCAACATTTCGATCAGAATCACCCATTATCGCCATGATATCATTGGTTTTAGGATCATCATCTAAAACAACAGATTTCACCTCTCCAGGCATTGTACCCTGCAACTCTTGTTCACTACTCCAACTCCCACCCGTGGTATTATAAACTCTATATTTAGGGGTTCTTCTCTCATTAGAAGTGCTTCCACCAGAATAAACAACAACTGCATTTTCGCCAGAATTCGCTTCATACTTAATATCGTACGACTGGTCTAAATCTCCATAGGTTCTATCTGTAAGTACAACTGCACTATTATAATTACCAATTACTCTTGTTAGATCCGCACATAAAACGCTCATATCAGGACTAAATAATGTATCAGCTTGTGTACATAATATGTATTTATTATTACTGTTTGGATCATTCTCAACTCTATACATTTTAGGGTTAATGAAAAGTGTAGGTATAGTAAGACCGAAACTCCAACTATTGTTGCTAGCAGTAAAGACCCTCATAGACATACTGTTGTCGGTGCCATCATCATAAACCATTGTTAAACTAGCGTTTCCATTCGAACTAACCCAATCTAATGACAAATTTTGGTAACTCGTATCTTTTACATCTGTAGCATGAACAACCGCACTATCGAAACTATTATTGTCATAATAAGATGTCGTAGTATTTTCATTCATATCTCTTACACCAATCATAATAGCGTTGTCTAACGGGTTCGCTCTAGAAAAAACCCATTCTGGAACACCCGAAACAGAAAATGCTATATTCTCCCCTGACCAAGAATTTCCGTCCCATATTCTGTAATATATATTATTGTCGCCTTTACTATAAAAAACATAAAAGTTTCCGTTATTCATGTAAGCACCATCATAATTTCTAGCATTATCATATGTAGTACTATCGGCAAAACTAGACAGTTCCACTGCGTTATCCCAGGTATCTCCATTCCAAATTACCGCATAAATCTTATTTAAATTTGATGAATCAATACTTCTAGTTACAGCTATCATCTCTTTTCTGACATCTGTTTCATAAAGTTCAACCCTTCTAATTACATAATCATTCGACAAAGATGGATAATCATAAGCTATCTGCTCGTTATACCAATACCCTGCACCACATGGTCCAGACGCACTATAATTTTTATATTTCAAAACTTCTTTCGCAGATTCTTCGTCAGAATATACCAAAATGCCTTTTGATTCATCAGTAGTTAATGATCCCCAGTTAGCAATATAGGTTGGTATTTCAATCAACCGTTTCGCCCCAGGATTTTTAATTTTATTATAGTCAACAGTTACAAGAAATTTTTTAACATATGGGTCAATTACACCGTTGGTATCATCAATTATATTATAGTTGGAATCCCTATAGACATCTGTTATTGTAATTTCCCTGTGATAATCGTCAAAATCATTACCGGTACCCGATAACACATACCTACCACCCTCAATTGCAAGCCCATATGTACCATTTACAAATGTATTGCACCATTCATCATGTTTCATAGAATTTATAGCTTCTATAGCCTCTTGAGCATATATAGTAGCTGTATCTAGCTTCTCGCTTGATTGATTCAACATAACATTCGAATACATTGTTGTAATCGCAGTAAGAGAAATTATTGAAAATATAGCAATAGCCAAAACCAGCTCAATAATGCTAAAACCTAGTGAAACTTCACGGGTTAAAGCCCGTGGTTTCTTATCGCCAATTACTATTGTTGACCAACTCCAACCACGCACTAAAATGCGTAGTTTTGAGTTTGGTGATAATAAATTTTTGTTATGTTTAATTAATTTTTTATGATTCATATTAGTTACTTACAATCTGCATACCACCTATACTGTTCATACTAATATTGTTAGAGAAAGTTCCAGTTTGAATAGTAATATTAAGTGCAGTACTTGGCTCTCCTGTACGATTAGTAAACTGTACGTCGGTAAGCCCACTAATATATGTACCACTCGAAAGTTCGAACTCGTTTTTATATTCACTGTTAGAACAAGTTCCAGAATATAACCTGACAATACCGTTATCGTAACAAATTCCCCAAGTACTATCGCCCTTACTATTTAACGCAAACATTTGTGATTTTCTTATCAGGCTAACAATTTCATCTCTAGCTCTGTTATGCCTAACACCGTTCATATAATTTAATGAGAAAGGTATGGTCATAACAGCTAAAATTGCTGTTATACCTAAAACAACCAAAAGTTCTATTAAAGTAAAACCGCTACAAATTTTTAAAGATTCCATAATAGTCACACTGAACTTAATTAATACTACCTGTAATTTGATATATAGGCCCGATAATTGCAATTGCAATAAAACCAACCATTATACCCATACCAATTAACAAAAAAGGTTCAATAATTGATGACATATTCTTAGTCATATGATCTATTTCAGTCTCATAAAACTCACTCATATACTCTAGTACCTCTGATAAATTACCTGTTCTTTCACCAACCTTTATCATTCTTGGTATCATAGATGGTATCTCTTTGTAATCCCCATCTTCCATTGAGTCACTAATATTTCTTCCTTGAACAAGTGCATCTTCAACTTCATGTAGGTCTTTATTAAAAGTAAGGTTTGTCATTGTATCAGCAGTCGTTTCAAGCGCCTTTGTTGCAGGAACCCCACTGTTCAATAAAGTGGCAAGGTTTCTACACATTCTGGCAAGCTGTGTATAACGAATCAATTTTCCAAAAACAGGCATTACTAATTGAATCTTATGCCACCTCGGCTTCACATGTCTTGTATTTAAAAACCATTTTATAAAAATGAAAAACAGCCCAGTTAGAGTAAAGATTAGTATTCCATGATCTTTCATAACGCCTGCAAATACCATTAGCATTCTTGTTGATAAAGGAAGCTCAGCATTTAAAGAGTTAAAAAAATCTACAAACTGTGGCAAAATTACAATTGAAATAAAACCACCTATGCCAAAAGTCGCAATTAAAATTAACGTAGGATAAAACATTGCACCTTTTATTTTTTTTCTTAGCTCATAATCTTTAGCTAACTGATCAGCTAAAAACTCTAAAGTAGTCTCTAGTGTGCCTGACTCTTCACTTACTTTTACCAAACTAACATAGAATTTATCAAAAGTATCCGGAAATCTACCTAATGCAACATGTAAAGATTTTCCGCTTTGCACATCCTCGTACACTTGTAATAATACACTTTTAAAATACTTAGATTTAGTATGCTCTGCTAACGTTTGCAATGTCTCAGATATAGGCACACCAGACTTTATCATAATATACATATGCTTAGTAAACATAAGCTTTTCTAGTGGTTTAACCTTATTAAATGGATTCTTTATTTTCAACTTGTGCATTTTATTCTTTAGAAACTCTTATAACCTCATCAATCGTTGTAATCCCAAGTCTAACTTTTTCTAAACCATCTTCTAACATTGTTCTCATACCCTTACTTATTGCAATTTCGGATATAGTAGAAGCGTTTTCTTTGTTTACTATCGCAGTTCTTATATCATCATCAATTTCCATAACTTCATAAATTCCGATTCTGCCTACATACCCGGTTCCGTGGCATTCGTCACAACCCTTTCCTTTATATACTCTCTTAAAATCACTATGCTTAAAATTGTCTTTTACAAACTCATCTGGAAAATTTTTAGCATACGCTTTGTAATCCGATGCTGTCATATCAACAGATACCTTACAATTATCACAAATTCTTCTTACCAATCTTTGGCCAACAACAACATTGAGTGAAGAAGCAACTAAAAATGGCTCTACCCCCATATCAAAAAGCCTTGGAATCGTAGTCGATGCGTCATTTGCATGTAATGTTGATAACACCAAATGCCCTGTCATAGAAGAATTAACGGCTATGTTAGCAGTTTCACTATCTCTGATTTCCCCAACTAAAATAACATCAGGATCTTGACGAACAATTGCACGTAACCCAGACGCAAAAGTTAAACCCGATTTATTATTAACTTGTATTTGACTAATACCCTCGATTTCATATTCAACAGGGTCTTCAATAGTCATAATATTAATTTCACGTCTATTCAAATTCTTTAAAATTGCGTAAAGAGTAGTCGTTTTACCTGAACCTGTAGGACCAGTTGTTAAAATCATTCCATATGGCTTTTTATACCCGAGCTCAATTTTCTCTAACGAATCATCCCTAAATCCCAAATCTTTTAATGACATTTTTCTTGACTTTTCAGATAGAAGCCTCAAAACAGCTTTTTCACCTTCAGTAACAGGTACTAAAGAAACACGTAAATTTAATGTTTCATCATACATCTTTTTCTGAATTTTACCATCTTGTGGCACTTGTCTTACATCGGTGCGTAAATTACTCATAACTTTAATTCTAGTAATTATCTGTTCATGAATTTCTATGGGAATTTCAGTAATATCATGCAACATACCATCAATTCTGAATCTCAAAAGCGAATATTTTTCTTCAGGCTCTAAATGAATATCAGATGCCTTACTCTTGTATGCATAATCAATTATCTCGTCTACTATCTTAATTATTGGATGTTCTTTGGATTTACCATATGACTCACTAGCCATTTTTATATTATCTTGAATAATTTTCTCAAAAGAGTTCTCTATATCTTCGACGTACATATCGAACATTTCTTTAATATCTTTATCTGAAGAGAAATAATATTTAACATTCAAGCCTATCTTTTTTCTTATAAAATCTATAGACAAAAAATTCCCAGGTTTTGCGGTAGCAACATATAAAGTGTTATTAGATATTTTAAATGGAAACACGAGTTGTCCTCTAGCGAATTTTTCTGGAATATATTCTAAAGCGAGTTTATCAATCTTTGTATGTTTTAGATCAACATAGGGAATCTTTAATTCTGCAGAGATAAGCTGAGCTAATTGAGAACTTTTTATTAAATCACTACTAGACAAATATTCGTATAAGGTAATCCCCTTTGATTTAGCGTCATCCTTAGCAAGATCAAACTGTTTTTCTGTAAAAATTTTAGTATCTACTAGTATTCTCTTTAAAAGATCTTCGGTAATTTGCATTGGGCAGTTTTTATTTTAAATTAATACAATTGTAATGATTATACTATAAAATAACGTAGTATTGTATGATTAAAAACGAGTGCAACAGGTTTAACATGCATAATACTATCATTAAAAAAGGAGAGCTTATTGCTCCCCTTTTTTTGATGTACATCTAGTCTACGATCATACAATCCATGGTTATTATCTTGATACCGATATCGGATCATTCTCTGCATTACAAGCTGCTATTGTAACTGTAGTTACAGGATCTGATAATGTAGCGCCATCTCTAGCTACCGTAATCGTATAACCCGTATATGTGCCATTAGTCCCTGAATCATAATTAGGATCTTTGGGTAAATCGGCCAAAACGTCTTGCAAGTCAGTACTTAAATCAACTGTATTCGTAACTCCGGCACACAAAGCAGTACCTGCACTAGCACCATCAGTGATTTCATATACAGTGCCAGCTACCAATCCTGTTACAGGAGTAGCTGTAAGGTTTTCTATATGTGGTGGCATTGCGCCATTATCAATTGTGTACGTATGAATTGCATCTAAAATAGTTGCTACATCAGTCTTTCTTCTAGCATCTCTTGAATCCCTTAATCTTTTAGCTGGGTTTAATGCTACGAAAACTGTTACAGCTAGTGTTGCTAAAATAGCGATAACGACTAAAAGTTCTATAAGTGTAAAACCTTCTCTTTTACTATTTAATAACATTTTTTTCACCCCCTTTTAATTATATGAAATATTTTTTCATTAACTAATTCTAACTATACTAACTCGCGCTATACTTAAAGTAACGATTCGATTTTATCTACAAGCTCTTTTACAGAAAAATCCTTTTTAATCATGTATGCATCAGCACCAAGTTTCTTTACTTTATCAATATCTTCTTGCTGAGATAATTGCGAAAATACTACAATTTTGGAATCCTTAAATGTTGCATCACTAGTTAGGTTTTTGATAACTTCAAAACCATCAACTTTGGGTAATATTAAATCTATAAGTATTAAATCGGGGATTTCTTTTCTAGCTATGTCAATAGCCTCTTCACCATTAGAAGCAGTAAAAACAGTATGCCCATTTTTTTCTAGCTCTGATTCGATAATCTGCAAATAAAATTGATTGTCATCTACTACCAATATTTTAGAATTTATATTTTTGTTCATTAAGAAACTTTTTCCTGTCCGTATATTCTCAATGTATGCCTTAATTATACAACATCTTCACGTAAAATACTGCAACAAATTTCATTTTCTTGCCATTACTAATAAAAAAAAGCTTTCCAAATATGTTTTCTAATAGAATTTTCGATAGATAGAGCGAAAGACCATAACCTTTTACACCAGACATTTTGGCTTGACTTCCCCTAAAAAAAGATTCACCAATTAAATCATATTCATCAGTTTCTACATTCAGACCTTCACTTTCAACAGCAATTACAACGTATTTTCGATTCCTATCAAGATTAAATTGCTTATAATCTTGTTTTTCTGCTAGCTTACACTCAATATTTACATCTAAATTCTCTTTAGAATAATCTGTAGCATTCTTTATTAGAGAATCAACAATTTCTGCAATATAATCTTTTTTATAATTTACAACAAAATCCCCGTCTGTAACACAATTAGTAACTAGTTTTAATCCCTTTTCCTTGACTGCATCAGTATACTTTTCTACCAGTGTAGATACGATCGAGTTAAAATTGACCTTGAACTTATTACTACTGTTCTCAATCTCTTGTTCATCTTTTAACAAATTCTGTGCTTCCGCAACCTTCATTAAAATATCGGAATAAGTCTCTAATTTCTTAATATTTGCGTCAATGGCATCAAAATTCTCTTTATATTTATCGCATCTTGAATTTTTATTTTTAATAAGCTCTATATTCCACTTAATTATCGTAAGAGGACTGAGTAATTTATGAGAAACAATTGCTATATACTCTCTTTTCAGTATATTTAAATCTTTTTTTTCTAACTTCTTTTTATTAGTAATTTCTATATACTTCATATATATTTATATGTTAACATACCTAATGAAGTATAGCGACTTTGGGCCACTCTAGCTCAATTGGTAGAGCAACGGTATCGTAAACCGTAGGTTGTCGGTTCGAGTCCGACGGGTGGCTCCATTCGCCAAATACATTATGACAAAAAGAATAAATAAGAAAAATATTAAGTGGAAATCAAAACAAAAAGAGCTAACAACAAGATCTACTAAAAATTCCACCAAAGACCACAAGAAATACTTGATAAAAAGAATTGTGATAATGAATGCTATGTCAATTCTAATTCTCGTATTAACCTATCTATGGATGGTATTTTTCTTAGCAAATGTAAACGGATTTTGGGAATTATTTAGACATGACACATACCAAAGCAATACAGAGAATATTGCCCCGATTCCACCATATTTAGCACAAATACCTGAGGCTACTCAAGAAGACACAATAGATATTTCAGGTCAGTCTGAAGCTGGGCAAAAGGTTGTACTATATGTAGATAATTCAAAAGTTGATGAAACAATAGCAGATGCAACAGGAAACTTTAACTTTACAGGAATTAAAATGAGTATATTTCCAAAAAAAATATTTGTTAGAGCTGTATCAGATAATGGAATAGAAAGTGAAAATTCTGCTGAGTATACGATTGTAAAAGACACTGAAGCACCAATGCTCGAAATAACAAATCCAAAGGAAACAAAGTCAGATTATTCAAATACTGGTCACTCATTTGAGTTTACAGGCAAAACAGAACCTGGAACTACAGTATATGTTAACGACCAAATAGCAGTCGTAGATTCAAACGGCAATTTCACAACATCGTATCGTCTAAAAGAAGGGGGAAACGAAATAAAAATCACAGCAGTTGATAAAGCCGGTAATGAAACAGAAACCACTGTATTTATTAACTTTCATAAGATTGACTAATTTGCAAAGGTTATTATGACATTGAAAGCTCAATCTAGTGTGAAATACAAAAATCGACAGATTTCCATGCAATACAAACATAAGAAGCTCCTTACCTTAGTCAGGCGCTTCACTAACTCAGCTTTTTCTCACTTGGTTTTCCAAATTTTAATGCCATTATAAGCAAAAGCAATACAATAAATTCTGTAAATACAGTAGTTGTTGCGGCTGCAATGTAATCATATTGTGGTATAAAAATTAAATTTAGCACCAAGTTAAATAGAAACGCTATGGAATAGACATAAATAAGATACTTTTGCTTCTTTTCTACCAGTAACATCCAATTTAACGGTGCTGTGGTAAAGAAAAAAATTAAACCTAAGCCTAAAATAGTTAAAACTGTACCAGCAGGTAACATACTACTTCCCCATACAAGTACAAACAGAAAATCAGCTGTTAAGTAGACAATAAAACTTGTTATTACTGCGACCAAAATCAAAGAAGAAATACTTTTAGTCATTAACTTTTTATAACTATTAAAAGAATTATCGTGAGTTTTTATCATAACTGGGTACAATGCATTCATGAAAAACGTAGGAACAATAATAATTACCTCAAAAACCTTAAATGCAATATAATAGATACCAACAGACTCTGGAGATGAATAAATTGAAAGAATCCATCTATCCGCATACATCATCAACATATTTACAACTAAAGATAGCCCTATTGGCAAAGATAAAATAAACAAATTCTTGTAATAGCCAACGTCAACTAACTTATGTCGCGTAGAAAAATAATCTTTTACTAAAATAAAAGCTATGATAAAAACTACAAATATAGATAATGCATAGAACAAAGAAAGTGAATATAAATTAGCTGTATCAGTGTAAATTAAGGCCATTATCGATATTACCGCGAAGATACTACCAACTACCGACGCAATTAGTCTTTTTTCATATTTTAAATATGATTGAAAGATAACATTAGGCACATTTGCCAGTGATTGTAATAAAATTACTGGTGATGCTATTAAAATAGAAACTTTTATTTCTCTAGAATACGGTAAAAATGCAAGAATTAACCAACTAACAAACATTAAAAATAGACCATAAAATAACTTAAATACGAAAACTTTTGAGAATATTTTTTCGGAATTCGCATCTTTCTTGACAAATTCCTTCACTAATATTGAATTCATACCGAAATCAGTTAAAACGAAAAATGTACCAACAAAAGTCAGTACGATTGCGAATTCCCCCATAGTCTCATCCCCTAAATATCTCGTAACTAAAACAGTT
>JALWZX010000070.1 GCA_027002375.1 candidate division WWE3 bacterium
AATTCCCCCATAGTCTGATCACCTAAATATCTAGTAACCAAAACAGTTACTAAAAGCATAGAAAATGTAGTGGCGAATTTAGCTATTAGTTGACAAACAGTATTTAGCGCTATTTTTAATTTCATAATAGTTAATCCCCCAGACTAAAGTCTGAGGCCTTCTATGCCTGCGTTGAACAGAATCTAACGGGATTACCTATTCATTCGCAACCTGAAAGTTGTAAACTTTCAACGGCATAGTAAAAAATTGTTGCGTGGTGAGTCTGAGTGGATTCGAACCACTGACCTCTTCGATGTGAACGAAGCGCTCTGACCGACTGAGCTACAGACTCGAGCTCATAACATAATTGTTATTTTAGCCTTTTTATATGAATAAAATCAACAACGAAACTAATTTGTCGGTTGTTATATAAAATCTGTTAATGTAAAATAATATATTGTATGAACTTCAAAGCCATTGAAAACTTTTTTATAGACACAGTAGAAACAGTAGTAATTGCTTTATCTATCTTTGTAGTAATATATCTACTAGCTTTTCAACCACACGAAATTAAGGGGCAATCGATGAATGGAATTGCTGGCTTTCATGACGGGCAATATTTACTAACAGATAAACTAACATACAGATTCAGAGAACCACAACGCGGTGAAGTTATTGTATTTAAGTATCCACTAAATAAATCAATTGACTATATAAAAAGAGTTATTGGAATTCCCGGTGACAAAATAATGCTAAAACAAAATAAAGTATATCTCTATACCCCAAATTGCCCTGAGGGCGTTATAATAGACCAAAGTGAGTTCTTAGCTCCTACGGTAAAAACAGACCCTAAAACATTTCTAAAAGAAGGTGTGATTGTTACTATACCTGAGGATAACTATTTTGTTATGGGTGATAACAGACCACACAGTTCAGATTCTAGAACATGGGGCTTTGTTGAGCGTAAAGACATCATAGGCCGTAGTTTAGTGAGATATTGGCCACCTAATGAGATAGGATTAATACAACACCCAAAAATAATACCTGACGAATGTGTCGGTGATAGGTAAAACACCAACAGCTTTTACGTAGTCGTCATTTTACATTTATCACGCTAAAGCTAGTTCGGCTATGCTGAAATAACTTCATCTAGTTGTTTGCACAATCGGCTTTAGTTGTGAAGTAATGAAAACTAGAATGTGAAAGATTAAATGATTAGACTAGGCTAATTTTTCATAAACATTAATAGATTTTTTATCTTTTCTTATATTCTTGAATTTAACGAACCCATCAATTTTTGAAAAGATCGTAAAATCTCTACCCATGTCTACATTATCACCCGGTGTAAATACTGTACCAAGCTGTGTAACAAGTATTGTACCTGCAGTTACAAATTGACCATCATATCTTTTTACACCTCTATGCTTACCTTGCCTATTTCCTTTTTGTCTTGTAGATCCTGACGCTTTTTTATGTGCCATAATTAATACGTATAAATAAAATTCTGCCTAAATATTGGCGAGATTTTAACTATACGAAAGTTATTTTATGATTTCCCTTAATTTATCTACAGCTTTTTGACCAACACCCTTAATAGATGTTAACTCCTGATCACTTGCATTTTTTACCTTTTCTACTGTGTCAAAGCCAGCAACTTGAAGTTTCTCTTTCATTGCGTCACTTATACCTTCTACATCTTTAAGTAATAAATTATCCTTAGTAGGCTTTGAATCTGAGACCTTTTCGTCTACCTGTTTTTTGCTTGAGTTTGCCTTTTGATCTTTGCTCGAAATTGTCGATTGTTTCTTTTCAGCCTTATTTTCAGCTTTACTTTCCTCTGCATTTTTTGCCCTAAGATTTATTACAATATCATTTTTAACACCCTTACCTAACTTTTTAATTTTAACAATTGATATTGGTTGTCTATGACCTCTGTTCTTTCTATATCTAGATTTTGACTTAAATCTTCTAACTGATATTTTCTTGTCCTTTTTCTCTTCAATAACCTCTAAAACAACACCAGCGTTTTCAACGATTGGCTCACCAATCTCAACGTTACTATCTACATTTAATAGCAAAACTTCAACACTAGATTGAGGTGAAATTCTATCTAAAACTAGCGTATCACCTTCACTAACAATAAATTGTTTTGAGTTTACTTTTATGACTGCGAATTCTTTATTATTCATCACTGCAAAATAGTAACAAAAAGTTGGTTAAAATGCAATAGGAGTTATATATCTGCTTAATATCTCAATATACTTTTACTGTTTATAGCCCAAAATTAGAAACTAACTATTTATATTTGTAATAATTGTACAAAATCATGAAAATATCCGAAATTCTACACGCTTTTTTCATAAAAACTTTCTATCGGTTGCATACCATCTGGAAATGTAGGCATATACTTGTTTCTATCTACATATTCATCAATATTACCTATTTTTCTGCGCAATTCTTCTTCTCTTGCTAAGGTGATTATACTGTCACCAGACGCTATACCAGCGTCGTCACATATTTCTAAATTCCTAAAAGTAAAAACAGATAAAAGTGGACCAGAATTACTCCAATTAGACATATTGTGAATCCACACATCTACCATGCGATTACCCTCTAAATTCCACACAAATAAAATATGATAATTACCAGTATCAAGAATTTTGCTATGTCCGTCGTACAAATCGTCTAAATGCTTATTTATAGAGTTTGTATCTGTATTGCTAAAAACTTCATTTAGTGGATTTTCATCCTTAACTGGATAAACTATCAACGGTATATTTTTAAAACTATAATTAAAAGGCTTATATTGTCTTGCAGTATATAATTGTTTACTCATTCTGTAATAATAGTAACAAAATTAATCAGGGTGTCTAGAGGTCTATATTTATAGGGGCATTTGCATTAAATCCACCATATTAACTACTAATTCACTTCTTTCCACATAAAATAAGTAGTCTTGTCTGGCTGTTTTTCTACATACCCATTAGGATTAAATTGATTATCAACAAGCTGAATCCTAAATTTGTGAACAATATATATTGATAATAAGGGTGTAATAGACATTTTGTGTTGGTTTTTTGAAAATCAATGCATAGATTTTAGATACCAATACCAAAGAATAAATTTCTTTCTTCTATTTCTTTTCAATCCCATATGAGCATCTAACTTATTTTTCA
>JALWZX010000071.1 GCA_027002375.1 candidate division WWE3 bacterium
ATATAATTATATAACATTGGGTAATCGTTTCCTGTCCTAAACGATGGGGAACGATTTACTCTTTTAATTATATAATATTATTTCGCAACAACTCTATTAATAATTAACGCCTCGTAAAGATACTAATTCAAAGGTATAACATTATACGTAATTTTTAATATCTGATTTTTTAATATTCGATTTTTGGGCAGATCTTATTTAACACGCAGTTGGCACAATCTGGATTTTTCGCTTTACATACATATCTACCATGTAGCACGATGGCACTAGAGTAAAAAGACCATTCTTTCTTAGGTATAATTTTCATTAAATCAGCTTCGACTTTTTTAGGGTCTGTATTTTTTGTTAAGCCTAATCTATAAGAGACACGTTTAACATGGGTGTCAACTACTATTCCTTGAGTTGTTTCTAAAGTTTCTTGCAGTATTACATTTGCACTTTTTCTACCGATTCCAGGTATTTTTATTAATTTTTCTATGTCGCTTGGTAGTTTACCGTTAAAATTTTCTACAATATATTTGTTTGCATCAATTATTCTTTTTGCCTTAGTCTTATAATAATTTATAGATTTTATATAATTTGCCAATTCTTCTACGTTTGCCTGTGCGAAATCTTTTGGTGTTTTGTATTTATCAAAAAGTGCTTTTGTAACTTTGTTTACTCCTTTGTCTGTGGCTTGTGCGCTCAATATAACCGCTATCATAAATTGTTCAGGTGAATTCCAATTTTCTAATTCAGTTTTTGGGTTAGTGTATTCTTTGTGAAGTAGCTCTAACAGTGTTTTTATAAATTTCTCGTTTTTCATTTTTGGTGGAAATTTAAAGTTATGTGAGAATCAAGGTGTGATTTCCACATAAAATGTAACTAAACGTTTTAAACTAGCATTGCTAACCTTTTTCATATAAAATCATATCACATATGTACGTATATTTCGTAGGAACAACAATTGCACTCAAAGAATTACAGCCTGAATATAAGGCTATTATAAAAGCTTTAGAAGATTCTGGTAACAAAGTAATTGCAGACTCTGTATTTGGAAACCCAACAGAGAGTGTTAATTACGAAAAGGGAACGTATTTTAAGCAAATTAGATCGTCTATAGAGAAATCAGATATGGTTGTTGTAGAAGCTACAATACCAACTGATAACATAAAATACGAGATCGAGTATGCGATTAAATTAAAAAAGCCTGTTTTTATATTATATTCTTCTGAAAAAACAGAAGTGGACGCTTATGCCTTAGAAAATTCGTCAAATTCTAATGTTCATGTGATTGATTACGATAGTAACAATTTGTTTGACAGAGTTTTTGAAATTACAGAAATAGCAAAAGATAGGTATGAAGAAGTTTTATGTATTAAGCTTGATAAGTTTTTAAGTGACAAACTAACTAAGGAAGCCGTAGAGAAAGGTGTTTCTAAGAGCCAGTTTTTGAAGAATCTAGTTCGAAATCATCTATTTAATAGAAATGACACATTACCCAAACAGAAGAATGCTTTATACGCGGGTGATAAGAGCATTAATAGATAAAATCTGTGGCTGTGAGGCGGAATTATAGTTGGATTGTATTGGTTATATAACGAACGATGTGATCAACGTTCTAGTTGATGATTTTAATAATTTTGTTAACCTATATTTATGAATACTGCCCAAAATTCTAAACCAACCACAAAACCATCTAACTATACAATCGCATTTTTTGATGTGTTAGAAGATAAAAGTGCGAACTTCTTCAAGAAAGAATTTGCAGATTATAATGTATTAACTTCAAAAGGAAATGCCACAGAAGCTACAGATGAGTTTTATACTGCAGATGTGATTTCTGTTTTTATAACATCGACTTTAGATGCTGAAACACTAAAAAGATTCAAAAACCTTAAATATATAGCAACTCGATCAACCGGATTTAACCATATTGATCTGGAATACTGTAAACAACATAATATAGGCGTTAGTAACGTGCCAAGTTATGGTCAAAATACTGTTGCAGAGCATGGTATGGCTATGCTTTTGGCATTAATGAAAAACTTACCCGAGTCTATAGAACGAGTTAAAGAAGGTAGGTTTGATAGAACTGGTTTGACTGGTAGAGATTTAATGGGTCAAACGATTGGTGTTGTTGGTACAGGCAGAATTGGTGCTTATATGATTAGAATGGCAAAAGGTTTTGGTATGAAAGTGATAGGATTTGATGTGTACCCCAATGAGCAATTAGCAAGGGATTTGGGTTTTGAATATTGCGATTTAGATTGTTTGTTTAAAAAGAGCGATATCATTTCATTGCATGTTCCATACAATGAGAAGACACACCATATGGTAAACAGAGAGACACTAATGAATATGAAAAAGGGGGTTGTAATTATAAACACAGCAAGGGGTGGATTGATAGACACAGATGCCTTGTTTGACGCTATACAGGCTAAGCAGGTCGGGGCCGCTGGTATTGATGTTTTAGAGCAAGAGCCATTGTTAAATGAAGAAATAGAACTTTTATATCGTGACAACTACGGCCCCGATACAGACTTTAAGATTGCTTTAGAAAATCATGTGTTATCGCATCTTCCGAATGTTATAATTACGCCTCATAATGCATTTAACACACATGAAGCAATACAAAGAATATTAGACACATCACGTGATAATATTTCAACATTTTTAGGTGGAAGCATGCAAAATTCTGTAATACGAGAATAGATTTATTATCATCAAACTTAAAACCACGCACTTTAGCGCGTGGATGGAGTTAGCCTATATAATAACTAGCGATCATTTATTACTTAAAGCTAATTGCCATTGATAGTCAGATAAAGCTGTTTTGGCGCAGGCGAACTCGCTTTAGTGAGATAAATGCAAAATGCCGACTGCGCATGCAGTCGGCATTTTGCTACCGTTATAAATTCATGCGCCCATTTATAAATCAACAAGTTTGAATTAGAATATCCGCATGGACTTTAAAGAATATCTAGATGCATTTTCTAAAGAGTTAGATTTGAGAGGTGTTCGTGCTGGTTCTAAGATCACTGTGGGACTTAGTGGCGGAGTAGATAGTACAGTTACTGCGTTGATATTAAAAGAGCTTAAATTTGATGTGAGTGCTGTCTTTATACATTGTTGGAAAAATAAGTCACATTCTAAAATAATATCAGAGTTGTTATATCAGTCATCAGAGACATGTACAGCAGATCAAGATGAAACAGATGCTGTTAGATCGGCAACGCAAATTGGAATTCCAATAGAAGTGATAGATTTAACCAAAGAATATGACAAATATGTAATGAATTACTTTTGGGAGGAATATCAAACTGGTAGAGTTCCCAATGCAGATATTTTATGCAACACATATATAAAATTTGGTGTTTTTGCTGATTATGCTTTTAAAAATGGGGCAGATTATATTGCAACTGGGCACTATGCAAGAATTATAAATACTAAAAACTTACGTTCAAAAAAAGGGAATTTATTATCGCCAAACTTAAAATCACGCACTTTTAGTGCGCGGGTAGAATTAGATAATATAGCAATTAGTGATAAGAAACCACGGGTTTCAGCTCGTGGACTATCATTAATACCGAACAATGATAACCAGGATAATATGCAACAAATAGGTCGTACACTTTTGGCGACGCCGTTTGATAAAAGTAAGGATCAATCTTATTTCTTGTATCAGGTTAACGAAAAAACGTTAAGAAAGACATTGTTTCCAATTGGTGGTTTACTAAAAACAGATGTGCGTAAATTTGCTAAGCAATTTAAATTGCACAATTCCCAAAAAGAAGATAGCCAAGGCATTTGTTTTGTTGGCAACGTCAATATTAGGAACTTTATTTCACAAAAAATACAAAGAAAAAAAGGTGATGTAGTAAATGTTAGCGGGGAGATCATTGGTGAACATATCGGTTGTAATTTTTACACAATAGGGCAGAGGCATGGTTTTAGTATTTTTTCTTACTCACCTGAGCCACTATATGTAATTGATAAAATATGTGATAAAAACATTATAGTGGTTGGTAGTCGAGATTTAGCTTATTCTGATGAATTTATTGTCGACAGTAAAACGAGTATTTTAAGTAACAAAGAAGAGTTGAATGTTGGTGTTAGAATACGTAATCTAGGCAGAATCAATGAGGCATATTTATACAATGGTTTCAAATTGCACACCGATGTAGATGTAAAACACCCAAATAATGATGATAATGGTTTAAATAGGGATTCTGTATTGGTGAAAACAAAAAATAAATTATTTGGCATTACACCGGGTCAACATGCAGTTTTTTATCAGCATGTTAATGAACACAGCATTAAAGATTTAAGTCACTCAACTGAAGTCGATATGTCAAACCTGCTAAATCAGTTCAATCGAGTTGATCAGTTAAATCGATCAAATCAGTCAGTTTATGTTGTGCTGGGAGGTGGCGTAATTAAATATGTTAATACGATGTACAAAAAACGTTTTTCACCATAGTGATAAAGCTTGTGTAGTCGTATTGTTATAAAACGTTCTTTTTTAAATTGAAGATGTATGAGGAAATAGCATTGTTACAATATTTTTGCAGGAATAGCTATAAATATATCAAATTCTAATAAAATACATGTTGACATTTTAGTGTTCAAATGATGTAATATTATTAAGGACGGGCTCTAGCCGGGTAGGCAACACAATGAGCAAAAAACATACCCGAAAAAATTTTACTTCATGGGATATAATAAAAACAGTATTCTATGATTTATTTCATCATGAATCCAAGAAAAAACTGGTCGATTATAGGCAACTGCAATTAGTTGATTATTCATATTTATTAGGTTTAGTAGAGTGGCAAAACGTAAACTTTATTCATTGGAAATCCATGAGATCCCTTTTTGAGTATGTTGGGGCTTTTTCTATCTTTTTGTTTATACTTAGTGGATTTGGATTTGTTGCTGTACAAGTGAATTCCCCGTACACTTCTAATGGTGGTATAGCTTATTATTACAATAGTAAGAATAATGCAAATTCATATCATAGCTTTTCTGATTTTCAATATTACAAAAAAACAAACGATACAAATTCTAATCTTCGAGGTTTGAGCTACGCCTATGATATTCACTCTGATGTTGACTACATTAATGAAACTAACAATTTTAAGCCTAAGGGTAAGTCGCAAAATGGCTATTTAATAGAAAATGATATTGATTACATTAATGATTCTTTAGTATATGAACAAAAAGCAAATGATTCGAATAGTTTTGCATATAATAACAATATGAACGAGTTAATGGGTTCTAGAAAGAATATGCAACAAGATGTTGATAATCAGGTGAATTCCTACACAATTAAGAATGATGTTGATTACGTTAATGAGGTAACTGAATATACACGACAGAATGAAATGCAGAATAGCGATGTCGCGTATGTTGATCAATTTCATGGATTAGTGGTTGTTGAAAAGGATAGAGCAAACATTAATGAATACTTGAGTAAGGTAAGAAGTCGTGTAAATAGTGATGTTGTGTATGAGAATGATGATCAAGATGTTCTTGGCGCCTCAACCATTAGAGGAGTCAGAGAACTTTTTAATGATGGTGCTGTAGCGGGTGATTCTCAGCTAGGTAACAATAAGACTTGTTCGTTTAGAGTTGGTGACGATTATTTCTCTAGTGGATCTAGCATATCAGTTAAGGATCTTCAGAGTAGTAACTATGTTGTGTGTGCATCTTTTGACGATAGTGTTTCATATAACGATTGGGTATTACTAAACGTTGAAAAAGCAAGTACGCCTTTGTTAAGAGGTTTTTCAGGTACAGAATGCTATGAATTGACCGATTATAGCAGGGATTTTAATGGTGGTGATAAGATACGAATTGAAAGTTACGATAAAGACGCTAATTCTGTCGGTAGTTGTGTGTTAAATATTACAGATTAAATTTTCACCCAGTTTTATATTTTTATTAATACAATATTGATGATGTTTTTACATATGATTAACAAATTTAATAGTATTCAAATATATGTATACGTAGTTGCTACTGTCGTTTTGTTTATAGGTGTATCGCTCGGTATATCTAGGGATATGGCGTTAGGAAATCTTTATAAAAGTAGCGATTTGTATCCAAGTAATGTGATTTGTGATCACGTTTATGACCCTATAGAGGTAGATATGTCACTTGGGTACCATTATCAAGCCTAGATACGATATTGTTGTAGCCTTTTCTATTAAATCTCGTGAAAGCTATAAGATATAGTATATCTTGCTTTTTAATTTTATTATCGCCAAACTTAAAACCACGCACTTTAGTGCGTGGATGGAGTTGGTCAACAATAGTAATTGGCGATAAGAAACCACGGGCTTTAGCCCGTGGAGTTTCATTTAATGTACTATGCTAATTAAGTCGCGAGAAATGATTTTCGCAACATAGTTATTTGTGTGTGTGCAGTGTTTTTGTACATTCACAATCAAAAGTTTTATTATGGCAGAAACTACCACTAGTAGTAACTCCAAAAATTCCCAAAATAAAACCACACAATACCTGCTATATGCAATAGTTGCATTATTAGTAGTTGGTGTAGGTTTTCTTATATTTAAGGGAATGGGGTCATCAAATAAATCACCAGAAGGTGATGATACAAACCAAGAAAAACCTGCTGATTCGATTCAAACAGGTACAATCTCTGGAACCGTTATATACAACGGTTTAAAACCGCAAGAAGGTGATGAAGGGGAAGTAAAACTAATGTATAGAGAACATGGTGTTGATACATCGTTTCAAGAATTAGAAGATTTTACAATCCCATTAGAAGATAACGCAAAGTTTTCTGTGCCAGATGTTCCTGTGAATAAAACATATGACGCAAAGGCTGTTTTGTACGCAGGTGGTCAGAAAATTACAGATTCTAATGTAATTACTGTCTCTGCACCTTCAAGTGATAATGTTTTGGAATTTAACGTAACATATGACATGTTACCTGATTCTGCTTTAGAGCAGAATCCTGTTAGTATGTCTGGATATGTTGATATAAATGGATATATACCAAATGATTCCACATTAAAGGTATATGCTAAGGAAGTTGATAAGCCAAGTTTTGATGTTATTGCGACACAACCAATTACTGGTGCTAGAACATACTGGTCATGGGATAAAGCGTTAGCTGGTAGAGAGTATAATATAAAAGTTGAAGCATATACAGCGCAAGATAACTTATTTGCGGCGTCTAATGTAGGAACTAAGGCTGCACCTTCTAAGAATGTTTACTTTGTAATAACTTCAAGAGCAAGTGCTCCTGAGCAAAAAGCAGAAATATCTGGGCAAGTAAAGGTTAATGGTACATTCGAATCTGGTACACAAGTTAAAATTAAGGCGAGATTGCATAACGAGGGGGAATACGAAACTGTTACAACGGTAGACCCAAGTAATGCATTTGTAGACTGGAAATGGACAGGTGCTAGTGCAGGCAAAACCTATGATGTAAGAGCATACCTAAGCCAGACTGACGGAAAAGATGTGGCAGAGGGAAGCTATTTAACAGTTGTAGCACCAGCCGAACATGTGGAATTGGTTGTTGACCTTGGTGAACAATTGAGTATGCCAAAAGAAACACCAAAATTGGTAGGATGCAGTAGTGCTAGCGGAGATGACAAGAAATTCGTAGCAGAGTTAGAATATAAGAATGTGAAAGGTGCTAAAAAGTATAGAATTCAGGTTGGTAAAAAACCAGGATCCAATAGTACATATGACAGCATAGTTAATAATGCTGGGAGCACAGATCCGCAAGCTAAAGTAACAGTTAACAAGGATGATACATATTATACAAGATATTCGTATACTGATTGTAGTGACTGTTCTGATGAATCAAGTTTTTCACCGTATTCTAATACGTTAGAATTTGATTATGATGCATGTCCAAGTAAGTAGCGAAGATTAATAATATGTGGAATTTAAAAGGGAGGGGTAAAACTCTCCCTTTTTTGATTCATAGACTGGACTGTTATTTGTAGCGAATTTATTATTGCCAAACTTAAAACCACGCACTTTACTATGTAAATGGTTTTGATTAGAATGCGAATAGATCGGTTTTATCTAGCTTGTGGTCAACAGCAAGAATTGATGTTTTTTCGCTACTGTCATAGTTTGGTTTTGTAGTTTTTAGGGTTGAATTCCCCGTAAAAATTTTAGAAGTCTATATATAATTTAGTATGATGTTGTTTTGTATGAAAAAGACTTATTCTTGACTAAGTGGTGTGTTTGTTGCTATTATTTCTTCGCACACAAATTGTACAATTTATTCCAAATTTGCATTTTAACAAAATGAGTAACTTGCCCTTACGGTTAAGTTGTGTTATAAATTGTTAATGCAAAATTGATGAATAAATTTGTTATTTTGCTTGTATTTGTACATTTAAAATTTAATATCAATCACTGAAAGGTGAAAAGAATTTTTTTGAGAGTTTGATCCTGGCTCAGGACTAACGCTGGCGGCGTGCCTAATCTATGCAAGTTTACCCGTCTTCGGACGAGTGGCAGACGAGTGAGTAACACGTAGAAACCAACCTCTAACTTGGCCATAACCCATCGAAAGGTGGGATAATAGCCAATAGTCTCTTCAGTTAGTAGCTGAATGAGTAAAGCTTCGGCGGTTAGAGACGGGTCTGCGTTCTATCAGCTAGTTGGTGAGGTAATGGCTTACCAAGGCTATGACGGATAGGGGACGTGAGAGCGTGCCCCCCCACGATGGCACTGAGATACGGGCCATACACCTACGGGTGGCAGCAAGTAGGAATTTTGCGCAATGCCCGCTCTAAGTGGGTGACGCAGCGACGCCGCGTATGGGAAGAAGCTTTTCGGAGTGTAAACCAACATCAAAAAGGGACGGCTAACTTCGTGCCAGCAGCAGCGGTAATACGAGGGTCCCAAGCGTTGTCCGGTATTATTGGGCGTAAAGAGTTCTGTAGGCGGCAAAGTAAGTTTTGGGTTAAATCCTTCGGCTCAACCGAAGTATAGCTTGAAATACTGCTTTGCTAGAGAAATGCAGGGGAAGATGGAATGCATGGTGTAGTGGTGGAATACGTTGATATCATGCAGAACACCGAAGGCGTAGGCAATCTTCTGGGCATTTTCTGACGCTGAGAGACGAAAGCGTGGGGAGCAAAACGGATTAGATACCCGTGTAGTCCACGCCGTAAACTATGTCTACTCGGTCCGTGATGATAATTTATTGTCATTGCGAGCCTCAGCTAACGCAATAAGTAGACCGCCTGGGGACTACGGCCGCAAGGCTAAAACTCAAAGGAATTGGCGGGGACCCGCACAAGCGGTGGAGCGCCTGCTTTAATTCGATGATAAGCGAAGAACCTTACCGAGGTTTGACATGCTTCTGCATGCTTTCTGAAAGGAAAGCGGTCCTTCGAGGGTGAAGCACAGGTATTGCATGGCTGTCGTCAGCTCGTGTCGTGAGATGTACCGTTAAGTCGGGTAACGAGCGCAACCCTTACTGCTAGTTGTATCACTCTAGCGGAACTGCCCGGGCAACCGGGAGGAAGGCGAGGACGACGACAAGTCAGCATGGTCCTTATGTCTCGGGCAAGACAGGCGCTACAATGGCCAGTACAATGGGTCGCTACATGGTAACATGATGCTAATCTCATAAAACTGGTCTCAGTTCGGATTGTGGGCTGAAATTCGCCCACATGAAGTTGGAATCGCTAGTAATCGCCGGTCAGCTATACGGCGGTGAATACGTTCTCGGGTCTTGCACACACTGCCCGTCAGGTCAGCAGAGTTGGGAATACCCGAAGCCCGTGTTTTAACATGGTCTAAGGTAGGCTCAATGATGAGGATTAAGTCGTAACAAGGTAGCCCTAGGGGAATCTGGGGCTGGATCACCTCCTTTCAAGGAGTAACTTTGTGGTAATTTGGTTACTAGAGTTAGATCTCAATCATATCTTTTGATGTGGTGTAACGGATTGCCAAGCTATAGGATTGTTTAGTCTGCACCTATATGTTTTACTAACAATGTTTTCACGAGCATTGTAGACAGCTTAGCAACATGAGGCTTAAATGTTGCAACGAATTCTTTTCACCGCTTAGTGATTGATATAAATTATAACCGTAGATTTTCTACGGTTTTTTTATTGTAGCGATAAGAAACCATAGGCTTCGGCCAGTGAGGTTTCACATAATGGTCCACTAACCAAATTATTGATGTCAGAATATAATAAATATTTAAATCGGAAATTGGTAAAATAGAAGTTTGTGTTTTGGTTATTATATGATTTTAGGTGTAATAGACATTTTGTGTTGGTTTTTTGAAAATCAATGCATAGATTTTAGATACCAATACCAAAGAATAAATTTCTTTCTTCTATTTCTTTTCAAT
>JALWZX010000072.1 GCA_027002375.1 candidate division WWE3 bacterium
CTCCTTTGGTCTTTTATTTTACCAAAGTGGGGCACTTCGTTTTGGAACCTATGAGTATTATTTTAAGGGTGCAAACAAACTAGTATCGGAATATAACTTAAAACCAGATTTGGTAATATGCCCAGAACCTACTGATCTAACAATAATTAACGGTTGTCGTGGTGTTATTGAGATAGAATTTGAAATTAGAGGTAAAACAGGACATGCTTCAAGACCATCTAGTGGCATTAATGCAATTAAAACAGGATTAAAATTTGCAAAAGTTTTAGAAGAAAAAATTAAAAAATACGATTTGGATTCTATAGGTACAAGTTCTTTAAATGTAGCTACAATAACAGGTGGCGTTTATAATGAGTCAGCGTCGCAAAAATTTGTTATTCAAGCTAACGCTATTCCTGACTATGCAAAAATATTAATAGATATAAGACCTGCATCTGATATATCAGCTAGTAAAGTCATTCAAATTAGTAAAGAAATAATAAAAAACCTAAATGCGAATTTGATAAATTACTCGATAAATTTAGATTTACAAGGGTTTTATTCTGACATTAAAAATTTAAAGAATTATTTGCCAAGTGATATTAAAACAGTTGAAAAGTTAGATCAAATTGGATTTTATGAAGCTGCGATACTAAGTAATGCATGGGGAGTCTCAGCCATTAGTTTAGGCCCAACTGGAAAAGGACACATTGAAAATGAAAGTGTAGATATTGATAGTGTCAACACTACATATTCAATGTTTAAAGAAATTATTGATAAATTTAGTTCTTAGAAATTTAAGTCTAAAGATTAGTGCTATACTACTGTCATGAAAGTTAGTAATGATTTTATCGTTGGTTCTTTTATTACTGTTTTCATGCTAACTTTTGTTGTGATTATCGCAATTTTTATGATTAAAAACTCTAGTGATGATGCAAAAACTAATGATAGTATAGTCGAGAATTCAAGTAGTTCCAATAATTCAAACGCAAAAGTTATGGGTAAAAGTACTTTGAATGATTATGAGGGGGAATTCGGTAGTGATTCTAAAACTACCACCTACCCTGCACCAATTCGTAAGCCACAAGTTGCTGGTTCGTTTTATCCTGCTGATAAGAATGAATTAGAGAGAGAATTAGAAAATACATTTAACGGGGTAAAAAACGAACCAGCAACAGATTTGAAAATTGCGATTGCTCCACATGCAGGGTTGAGGTTTTCAGGAAAAGTTGGAGCTGAAGTGTACTAAAGAATTCCACACAATATAAAAAGAGTCATTATTTTAGCCAATAGTCATACTAGTTATTTAGATCATATCGCCATGTTTAATAATGGATCATGGCAAACGCCTATTGGTATTACACCTGTTGATGAAGCATATGCTAATTATTTGATTGATGATGATTTGGGAATTAAAAGTGATTTAAATGCATTTTCGGATCATACGATTGAGATGCAAGTTTTGATGCTTCAGTATGCATTAAAAGATAATGATTTTAAGATTATACCGATTTTGATTAGCAAACCAACCAAGGAACAAGAAGAAATTCTAGCATCAAAACTTGCATCAATTTTAGATAAAGATACAATTTTAATCGTAAGTTCTGATCTTTCACACTATCCTGAATATGATGATGCTGTGCAAGCAGATTCAAAAACAATTGAGGCAATATTGTCTGAGTCTGAAAATACTTTTCGATCTAATATTCGTGAATATGAACACAAAAACATAAACAATCTTGAAACTTATGCCTGTGGATACGAATCAATCGCACTCGCACTAAATGTCGCACAAAAACTAGACAATCTGCAGTTTGCTAAATTAAAATATGCAAACTCTGGCGATATAACAGGTGATCATTCTAGAGTTGTTGGCTATTCGGCTATAATCGCAACTGGCAATGGGCACAATCAAAACGCATTGAATTCCCTATCAAAAGATGCAAAAAACGAAGCACTACAAATTGCTAGAGGCGCAATCAAGAGTGCGTTAAATGACAAAAACTCAACAACTATGCAACCCCCTAGCAACCTAGAATTATACGAACCCGCAGGCGCATTCGTTACACTAAAAGAAAACAATCAACTGCGAGGGTGTATCGGGTATTTTGAAACAGACAACATAAAACAACCTTTATACAAAGTAATTCACAACGCGGCTATAGATGCAGCATTTAACGATCCAAGATTTGATAAATTAACAAAAGATGAATTTGATGATGTGGAAATCGAAATTTCAATTATGACCCTACGAAAACCTGTAAATTCCTACAAAAATATAAAATTAGGTAAGCAAGGTGTAGTAGTAACACAAGGCACACACTCAGGCACATTTTTGCCTGTAGTAGCACGAGATACGGGCTGGTCGTTAGATAAATTTATGAGCGAATTATGCTCACAAAAAGCACACCTTTCACCTACTTGTTACTTAGACAAAAATACAAAAATTGACGTTTTTGATACGGTGGAATTCGGTGAATAAACTTAGTCGTAGTAATGTTCTGTCACTTCCCAAACATTGCCCCATTTATCTGAAAAATGAAAATATTTGTATAAAACTGGCTGTTCAATTGTGATTATTTCTGTAAGTATTTTTGCGCCTAAATCACGAACTCTTTCTAATTCGTCTTCTATATTTTGTGTTCGTAACTCACCTATAAAATTATTACCATATTTAGGAACTTCATTATCGACTGTGTAATTATAAATTCCCAAAGCAATCTTATCGCTATCGCGGAAATCAGCCCATCTATTTTTCTCTCTATTAACGACCATTTTCTCAAATAACTTTTCATAAAACGAAACAGCTTCGTCTAAATCATCAACAAAAATGTAAAATCCATCTAATTTAACACTCATTAATGAAAAGGCGGAGGCATGACCGAAAGTGCCGAGTTCTTTCCCTTTATATAAAGCGCCATGAGCATGCGAACAGTCTTCCAGAACCTTAATATTGTGTCTTTGCGCAATATCCATAATGGCATCCATCTCAGCAGGCATGCCTCCCATGTGCGTTACGACTATCAGCTTCGTATTTTCAGTAATGCGATGTTCAATAT
>JALWZX010000073.1 GCA_027002375.1 candidate division WWE3 bacterium
GTTTCTAATTGTGGTAATCTATACGTATGCAATCTATAGGAGATGTTATTGCAAAAATACAAGAGAAAAATTCTGGTAAGTATATGAAGTATGAATGGCAATTGTACGGGTATAGGCTGGCTACATGGCTTGAAGATACCAAAAGAATTTCGTTATATATGAAATTGGCTAAGACTGAAGATAGAGTTTTGTTGCAAAATGCATGGGATTTTGTAAAGGAATCTAAACCTAGGTCTAAATCTAGATTGTTTATGTGGAAATTAACTCAGTTGCGTAAGGAAAAAACCAAAAAAGAGCAAGCTAATAATCAGAAGTGCAGTTAATATTTAAGTTAGACCTTTTAATATAACAGATAGTACTGGCAACTATTTGAGTGAGTGTGTTTTTTGTGTTAAAAATATATAAAGTGAACGCAATAATTTCTAGATATAAAATTCCATTTCTGATTGCACTTGTAGTGGCTCTTGGCATTATCGTTGTTGGTAGTGTAGGGTACTGGTTAACAGCTGTGTTTATTTTTGCGGGTGCTATATTAGGAATTCTATTTTTAGATCTTGAGTATGCAATGAATGCATATATAGTTGATCCTGATGATGATAAGTCGGGGATTATTAAAGAGTTTTTTAGAAAAAAGAATATTGCTGGGTATTTTGATTACATAAATAATCATGAATATGAATTTGATAAGTTAACCATTAGAACGGTTTTAGTTCAGGTGATCTTTTGGATATTTATATTTTATGTTGTTAACGGAGCTGGCAATGCTTTTGCTTTGGCCTTTACGTTGTCTGTTGGAGCAAACATGCTATATCAGCAGGCATTAGAATTGCTTAAAACTAAAACGTTGCGCAGATGGTTTTGGATGTATAACGGCGTTATACAGGATTCTTTTTATTATGTTTATTTAGTTGGAATGTTGTTAACATTTGTGTTAATGATTTTTTATGTATAATAAATAAGCTATGAATTCCCAAACTGCCCAATTAGGAACACAAAGTAATAATAGTACTAACTCTAGCTCTAATTACAATGCCAATAACGGTGGCACTTCTAGAGACAACTTTTCTAGTGATAATGGTGTGAATTCCACTAATAATAATGGGTATATTCAGTCAAATTCTCAGAATGATAAAGATGATTATTCTATGGATTTTTCTGTAAGTGACTTTTCTGATAATCAAGATTTTGCCAACGATAAACGAATTAATGTTTTTGACGGCGAGGTGCAATCAGTAGGTTATTCGAAAAAGCCTGTACAAAACAATTATTCAAATGGAACTGTAAGTAGTGGACAACAACTTATTGTACAGCAAAACATGGGGCAAAGTGATATGCAGAAATCGAGTGGTCAAGAATCGAGTATACGTCAACCTAGTATACAGCAATTAGATGTGAGACAGGCAAATGTACAAAAACCTGATGTTCAACAAGTTAATACACACGATTCAATTGTTCAACCGAAGCCAAATGTGTTACAAGTAAATGCTGTCAATTCTACAAATTTTCGAACCAATGCAAATATTAACGCGCAACAAGCTAGTGGTGCCCAGACATTAAATACATATGTGCCGAACAATGCTATGGGTAATACGCAAAATTTAGCGGGTCAAGGTTTGTCACAAGATAACAAACCTGATGGTAATCGAAGTGAAAAAGGGCTGGTTGTAAATGTAGCAACAGGGGTAGGTGTAGATCAACAGTCTGATGAAAATCTACCATCTAAGAATGTTGATTCTGAGATTAAAGTAATTAACGATACTGGTGATTCTGTCACAGTTGGTGGTGATACTGTGGTTACGAATGATAATTCTAAAAATGTCGAAAAGAATGCCGATGGTGGTAATGTTTATAATGTAAGAGCTAACGATTCTGATGAAAAGAAATCCCTTTGGATGTCTGAGAATGAAAAGAAGGTTCCTGTAGAAGTAGAAGCTACGGTTTTTGAAAATGTTGAAACCAATGGTCATAAAAACTCGAAGAATAGCGGTGGTAATGATAGTGATAATGTTGGTAAAGATTTAGACTCTAACGGTGGTGATAAGGGTGGGGTTACAGATAGGAATGAAATAAATGATAAAACTGCCACGTCATCTAATAGTCCTTCACAAAAGTTGCGTGATATTGAATTTAGCGAGAATAAAAAGTTGGTTAAAGTGTCTGCTTATGCATTTTTTATTGGTATTTTAATTGTGGGAACATATTTTGTACTATTTATGACAGACAGTAAAGATAATTCAAGAGTTAAAAATAAGGAACTGACAAAAGAAGAAACGAAAATTTCTAATTTAGCTAGATCTGTTGAATCAACAAAACCTAAGGTTTTACCTGCTGAAACGAAGCGAAAAGATAAATCAAAATATGATACTAAAGATGCAGTAGAGACTGTTAAATATACTACAAAAGAAGTACAAGACGGAATTTATAAATACTCTTTTGATGACGGTTTTTCTTTATTGGTTCCGGCGGGGTGGGCTGATTGCAATATAGATTTTTTTGCGTCTAAAATACCATCTGTTGGGTTTTATGAGTATGACCGTTGCCCGAAAAAAGGTGATTTCACGATAAAGCCTAAGGTTTCTGATTCTACAGAGAATCCAACCAATGAAAAGTCAAAAGTGACTGATCAAGATATAGAAAATGGTGGTAATAATGAAACTAATGCGAATTCCAATAAAGATATTATAGAAGATATCAATTCTGAAGTTGGACCAACGATAATAGTTTCTGTGTCTGAAAAACCGTTGAAATATTTGGCCGATACATCAAGTGATCATATTGCATTAGAAAAGATGCCTAATTATACATCATTAGATGTGGAATTTAATCGATATCTAGCCCAAAACAGTGATACTGGTGATGAATATGTTGTACTGTCTAAAAAGCTACCTAGCGGTAAATTTGTCAGAATTTCTGTTCCGAGTAGTGTGAAGTTAGAAGATGTTGACGAGGTTTTATCTACTTTTGTGATTGATGATAAGGCTATAACTGATAGATCAGAATCAGAATAATTCGATTTGCTTATGTCTAAAAAATTTATTTCTATTGGTCATACGACATTAGACACTTTTTATAAAATTGAGCAACCTGATTTGGTTTGTGATGTTTTTGATGAGCATTGTAAAATATGTTTTGGTTTTGGTGACAAGATTCCTGTAGAAGATGTTAGGTATAGTGTAGGTGGCGGTGCTTCAAATGTCGCGGTTGGTTTGACATATTTAGGCTTAAATGCACTATTGGTTTCTGCAGTGGGTGATGATGTTAAGGGTAAAGATGTTTTATCACATTTGAGTTCCCACAAAATAGATACACAATATGTTTTTGTAGACGACAAACCTACCGATCAGGCTATTATTTTATCTTATACCGATGAGCGAACGATTTTTACGCATAATAGCAACAGAAAATATGATTTGAGTAGAGTTGATTTCACCGGTGTTGATGGTGTGTTCTTAAGCTCAGTTGGCAATAAGGTTGGGAATTTATATGACCAAATTATAAATTTAAAGAAAAAACATGCTAATTTGAGATTGTTTTATAACCCAGGGTCGAGGGAATTGTTGAACGCTTATGATGAAATTCAAAGGTTAGTTCCTTATATGGACTTTTTGATTGCAAATGTTGAAGAAGGGTGTAGTATTTTAAACTCAGGTTTGACGAGGGCCAATATTGATATTGAGGATTTAATGGCGCTGTTGGTAAAGAAGGGTATAAAGACTGTTGTTTTAACCGATGCTGTTAATGGTGTTTATGTTGCAACAGGTGGTAAGTTTTTTCACGTTGACGCTGTTAAAACGAAAGTTGCAGAGATGACTGGAGCGGGTGATGCGTTTGCGACTGGGTTTATTGGTGGTGTTTTGTATAAAAATGATCTAGAAGTTGCGACAAAGTGGGGTGTACATAGCAGTTCTTCTGTTATTAGTAAGGTGGGGGCGCAAAATGGTTTTTTGAGTTTTGATGAGATTAGTAGGGTGAAGTAAAATATCGACAGCTTACGCAGTCGGCATTTTGCATTTATCTCGCTAACGCGAGTTCGGCTACGCCGAGACAACTTCATCTGATTGCTTACACAATCAGTAGTTATGAAAAGTAAAGCTGTTTTGACTGAATGGTGCGTTTTTTTATGTTTGATGAATATTAAGCTGGTTCGCCAGAAATTACGACGTGATTTATTTTTTGTGTTTTGGAGTTGGTTCTAGTCGAATTTGTGATTTAATTTAGATAAATTTAGGGTTGGTTGAAGAACTAGAATAGGGGGGTCGCAGGAAAAATTTTTTAGAAAAAATTTTTCCTGCGACCCCTTCCCTAGCATTTTTCACATTTTCGGGGGAGTGGTAAATTTTTAGACTCCCCTACTGATTTTGAATATGCAAAAGTATGATATTATCGAGATATGAATAAAAAAACTAAATCTGGTGCAAGTTTAAATTCAGAATCAAGCTTAACTTCAGTTCAATCTGTAACTTTAAAATCTTCTAAGAAAGGCGCAAATTTAAGCAAAATGGATGGCGATAAGAAACCACGGACTTTAGCTCGTGGGGCTTCATATACTATCGCTCGAAAAAGCATTCTTGTATTTTCTGCATTGGGAATAATGATTTCTATATACATGTTCTATGCCAAATTAAATACATCAGCTTTAGTATGTGGAATTTCACCATGTTATGTAGTTAATGAAAGTCAGTATTCTTACCTATTTGGAATACCACTGTCTGCTTATGGGGTTGCATTTTACTTATTGATTTTTATCTTAGCCCTTTTGATGAAAAAATATTTACTATTTTGGATTTCACTGTTTGGTGTTTTGTTTTCTGTATACCTAACCTATTTAGAATTCTTTGTTATACATGCTTGGTGCCAATGGTGTGTAACATCAGCGCTACTAACTTTGTTTATATTCATTGGTGCTAGTATATTATTCTTCAAATTTAGAACACGTTAAAATTTATTGAAATCCATGAGATCTACGTTTAAAGTTATCGCATATTTAACTATTTAAAATCTAGAACTATAAAATCTACATGTTAAAATAAGCATAATGAGAATGTCCGGCCCGCTCTCAAAATATTTGAATAGTACCTTTTCTATAATTATTGTTGGTACTGCGTTTGTAGCATCACTTTCTACGATAATTTTATTAAACGATTATAGAAAAATAATTCCAGTTGATCTAAAGAACGCTTTCTCTTTTGTTGCACTGTTTATTATTCCATTTGTTTTAGTATATATAGAAATTACCGCATCACAAAATAGGTCTCGTGGTTTGTTAGAGGTAATTTCTTCGTTTAAAGTTAAATTAATAACATATCTAGCAAGCATAGCGATTTTACTAGGGTATATTGTTTTATTGATAGTATTTGCATATGAAATCACAGTATTGTTACAGACCGGTATTGGGTTGTTTTTTGATTTTTCACTTAATAATAAATTGCTAACATTTTTCGTAATTATAATATTGTTTTTGGCCTACTTTTTTGGCCAAAAATATATTAAGCGCCAGACGAAACTATATCTTTTAACATTACTTGGTTTGATAATTGTAACAGTAGGTTTTGTATTAATTATTTCTAATGTTAGGTTACAAAATAGTGTTTTTGTTGAATCCGTAAAACATATAAGCCAATATAGAGTTCCTACTTACTTATCAATAATTACTAAAACGTTCGCGCTTTTGTGGGTTATAGATATTGTTTCTATTAGGTGGAAATCATTTAGTTCATTTAAGTCTAGGTTTTACAGAACTAGTTGGCCGATTATTTTGTTAATGTTGATGCTTACGTGGGTTTTTGGATATATTTTCTCTGCAAGCTTATCTTCGTTATATATAATATTCAGAATTGACCGATTGATTTTTGAAACCATTTATCAATCAATTTACGGTTCGATTGTTGTGTATTTAGACATTATTTATCTATTGGGATCTTTAATCGTTGTCGCTACTTCTTTGTATGTTGTTTTAGATACTGCGATGATCAATTTGCGAAAGATAATGAATAATTCTGCTACATTCTTTATTTATGACAACATATCTGTATCAGGTAAGAAAATTAGCAAAAACAATTACTCTTTTATAATTATGTTTTGCCTTGTTTTATTTTTATTCTTGGTAACAAATTTTGATATTGCTTTAAGCATGTCGGCAATATCGTTTTTGTCTTTAACAGCAATCGCCATGATTCCGTTATTGTTAAGCAAAAGTTCCTTAAATACTAATAGATGGTTCAGGCTACCGATTTATCCGATCATTCAGATTGTAGTCTTGGTTATGGCAATTAGTTTGCCACTAAATTTAGATGTCATGGCGATCACAATCACGTTTTTATGGTTTCTGTTGTGGTTCACCTTTTATTTATATAGTCTTAGAAAACATAGAATAAAAAGAATGATTACACAATCGGTATCGTCGTTATCAATTGACGATAACATGTTTAATGTTTTAGTTATATACAATTCTAATAAAAATAATGTTAAAGATTTGTTAACACTTGCCAGTGATATAGCGAGATCAGAAAATGGCAGGGTTGTACTCTTGGGTGTAGAAAAAAGGTTGCCTACCCTTAACGGCTCGGATATGAAAAAACGATCAAAAGCATTGAAAAGTATATTAGATGGGGAACTCAAATCGTTTATTAATGAAAACGAAAAAAATTTAATTTCCACAATAGTAGTGAATGGCGAAACTGTAGAAGAAGGTGTACAGATGGTAGTGAATGATTACGATATAGATTTAGTTTTAGGTGAATTTCCAAATAAACATGCTGAACATATACTCGAAGAAGAGGAATCTTTTTTAGATGGGTATATAACTGAAGATGTATACATGGTCTCGGGACATTACGACGTCTGGGACAGAAAGAATATTCTATTGCTAACCAACGAGTTCTCTAATTTAGACATGATAGAGAAAACATTAAGTAGACTGGTAAATTCTACTAGTCATGCAAACGTCGTTGTGTGGTATGTCAGAGATAATAGTGAAATTGATGACAATGCGTTAAGTACAATAAAAGACACATATCAAGTAATTTTTAATGACCTGAAGAGTTTACATAATGAAATTAATGTGGAATTTAAATTTTTACATTTAAGAGAAGTCGATTCTAATTTAAAAAAATATTTTAGAGAAGATAATAAAAGGTCGCAAAAAAACGATCCCAAACAATACCCTATTTGCATATTTGACATATCAGATCAGAACATATTTGATGATGAATTGTCATTATCACGTAGAATATTTGAAAAATTGGTGGAATTTAACGATGTTACAAAAATAATAACGAGTAAACAAGAAAACGCATCAGTTTACATGTTGAAATCGTTTTGGTTGAATCTTATAAAGCCATTACCTAAGGCTTCAAATACGCAAAAGGAAGTGGTTAGAAAGCGAATGCTAAAGAATTCTAGGCCGTCTGTTGATTTTTACGTTATGATAACTTTATCGTCTGTAATTGCTACTGTTGGATTAATACAAAACAGTGTTGCAGTAATAATAGGTGCAATGTTGGTTGCTCCATTAATGAGTCCTATACTTGCATCGTCATTGAATTTAGTTATAGGAGACATTAAGCATTTATTCATTTCTATAAATTCAACTATAAAAGGTGCGATTATAGCTGTTATGGTTGCGTTTTTGTTAGCATATCTAATTCCAGGAAGGTCCTTAACAACTGAAATTTTGTCTAGAACCCAACCATCAATATTAGATCTAACTGTTGCAGTTGCTTCAGGTTTGGCAGCTGTTTACGCTATTGTTAAGAAAGAAAATGCGGCTGCATTGCCAGGTGTGGCAATAGCAGCCGCATTAGTTCCACCGCTTGCCGTCGTTGGAATTGGATTAGGTGATGGGTATTTTAATGTCGCATTCGGTGCTACTTTGTTGTTTTTAACGAACTTAATCGCAATTACATTTTTTGGGGCAATTATGTTTATGGCATTAGGTTTTAATGCTAAGAACAATAACGACAAAAAAACTGTAAAAAAAGGTGTTCAATTTTCAGTTGTGGCATTACTTATTGTTACAGTTTTATTGGCAGTTTCGACATATAAAACTGTTAAAAATACATTTATTGTTGATACAGTAAAGGGAATCGTGAGAACTGAATTAGAAAGTAATGACACAAAAATCGGAGAACTAAATATTACCAACGGAAAAGATGTTATAGACATAAATGTTCAAGTTGTTTTTCTTGGTGATGAATTTGATGAAAACAAAATAAAAGATTTAAAGCAGAAATTAGAAAATAGCTCTAAGAAAAATGTAAACTTGAACTTAAACGTTGTTAAGGGTTTTGTTATTACGAACTAGTTTAGTGATAATAGATTTTTCTATTTTGTGTTGGTAGCCATTTGGTCACAGTTGTTAAACGTTGCTCGAAAATTTTTTGAGTCGACATCTTCCCTCTCCAGCAATCGGGAAAGTTGCATTTGGTCGGGGTGGCCGGACTCGAACCGGCGACCTCTACGTCCCGAACATAGCGCGCTAGCCAACTGCGCCACACCCCGAAATACTTTTTCTATGTTCTTAATATATAACACACTATTACTTTTAGTTCACTTGTTTTTAAAGGCTTATAAGCTTGCATAACCGATATGTATTATGATAGATTATGTGTAATGTCTATCATCTATTATTTAAAGCGCACAAAAAAATTTATATACGATATTGGTTTAGGTAAATTTATTGGTATTAGTGTTTTGATAGTGTTCTTAGGGGCGGTTGTGTTTGCATCTCTTCATCAAGTCAACACAATGCAACATGCAAGTAAAGCTAGAATTGTAGAAAATGGTACTTTTACAGAAGGTTTTACGCCTGTGAATATTCCGCTAGATAACTCAAACGCTTCGTGCCCAGAAGCAACGCCAGAATTACAAGCAAAAGTAGAAGAATTAGTACCTGAAGAGTATATGTCTTTTGTTAATTTTGATTCTGATGCAAGAAAGAAACCAGCTAGTGACGATACTGAGGGCTTTGGTAAAGGTGATTTCCGTGGATTAAATAAAGATGATTCTGATGGTATACAGACTGCCATAGAAAATGCTTCATATGTTTGTAAATCTGGTACTATAGCATCTGGATGGAAAAGATATTCGCAAGATGATTCTGTATTTCAATGGTTCTTGAGCGGTAGTGGATTTCAAGTTGTCTTTACATCTGGCAAAGGCGTGGGAATTCAGCAAGAAAATCTAAGTTTAGACGTTGGCAAGACCTACCAAATCTCAACTATTGCAGAGGGTGATGTTGATGGTGCTATTGTTTTATTACGTGACCCATCAAACGATAAAGTTGTTGAGTTCCCTTTGAACTCGATAAACGAATTTGTAGTTGAACAAGGATTTATTCCAACTAACATAATGATATTTTCGAGTAAGCCAAATGTAGCATTTAAAGTAACTAATGTTTCTATTGTAGATTATACTGATTATGCTGACGATAATTCTACTGACGGTGATGACGAATCAGATATCGATGATGAAAACGGTGAAATTCCCCCAATAAATGAAGATTTAATTAACACAAAAGATTGTGTAGTAGGCGGCGCCTGTGGGGAATCTTGCGTACCATTAGGAACACACCCAGTTCAAAAACCGTGTGATGAAAAAACGAATAAGATTGCTCAATGTATTCAAGACTCAGGTGCAGTATGCGGAAAGCAGGACGGTGGATCATGTGGATGGATTCCATCAAATGTTTATGACATTTGCGAAAAAACCGTTGAAAATGATGATTTAGGTGTAACTCCGAATGATGTATCATGTATTGTTACAGGGTGTAATGGTGAGATTTGTACCGAAGAAGGTAATGTTGTGAGTACTGTATGTGTTTACAAGCCTGAATTTGAATGCTTGAAACAAGCAAAGTGTGAGCAACAGCCAAATACTAATCGTTGTGGTTGGACTAAAACCTCAAACTATTATTCTTGCATGAAAGATATTAGAGTTGTTGCGAAATAACAAAACATACCCCCACTGACACCTTCATATACTCATTGCCTTGTAAAATTGTATAGACTTGCTAGTACTTCCATCGGTTTGTGTGCCGTTGATAATCTATTTCTGT
>JALWZX010000074.1 GCA_027002375.1 candidate division WWE3 bacterium
ATCTAAGGCATTGTATAACATTTTTTGGACATCTTCACCAAGATGCCTAATGGCTAGAAAATGTTTAGTACCGCTTGGTATTTGTAAAGTCATTTGGGCGATACGTTCTGCTTGATCACCAATTCTTTCAAGATCAGGAATGGTTTTGACGACTGCCATTACTAGACGCAAATCACGAGCTGTAGGCTGGCGTAGGGCTAAAATTCGCGTACATTCTTCGTCAATTTCAACCTCTAAAGAATTTATTTTATAGTCATTAGAATATACTTCTTTTGCAAGTTTTTCGTCAAGGCTGGTTAAAGCGGTAATGGCATTAGCTAATTGTTCTTCAACTAATCCGCCCATTCTAAGGACTTGGTTGCGTAATTGACGCAATTCTTTATTAAATTTTTCAGAAATGTGCTGTTCTATAAGGGCTTCTTGCATTTTTATTGATTATCCGTAGCGACCAGTAATATAGTCTTCGGTTTGTTTTTTGGAGGGGTTGGTAAATAAGGTACTGGTTTCACCAAATTCAATTAAGTCACCTAAATACATAAATGCAGTATAATCAGAAACACGCGCAGCTTGTTGCATGTTATGAGTGACAATTATTATTGTGTAATCAGTTTTTAATTTGTTAATTAGTTCTTCAATTTTAAGCGTAGAAATTGGATCAAGCGCAGAGGCTGGTTCGTCTAATAATAGGATTTCTGGCTCAATGGCAATGGCTCTCGCAATGACAAGCCGTTGTTGTTGTCCTCCTGATAAACCCAAAGCATTATCACGCAAACGGTCTTTAACTTCATCCCATAAAGCTGCACCTTTTAGAGATTTTTCAACTACTTCATCCAGTATGCGGCGGTTTTTAATACCTTGTATGCGTAAACCATAAGCGACATTTTCATAAATGGACTTTGGAAATGGGTTTGGTTTTTGGAATACCATTCCTACTCGTCGTCGCAAATCTGCTACATTCACTGAGGGATCAAAGATATTATTTCCATCTAATAATATTTCGCCTTGAATGTTGACACTATCTACTAAATCATTCATGCGATTAAAACAACGTAATAGTGTTGATTTACCACAACCACTAGGTCCAATATAGGCAGTGACGCGCTTTTCTGGAATTTGTATATTAATGCTATTTAAAGCTTGCTTCTCACCATAAGAAAGATTCAAGTTTTTAACTTCAAGACTTATCTTTTCATTATCAATATTGAGCGCGGTTTTTCTTTCACTTATAGAATTTATATTAATGCCATGAGTCAGTGTAGTGTTTTCTGTCATTCATGCTGTTCCTAAATTAATAATTTTATTTAAATTAATTCTACAATAAGTTTGTGACAATTAGATGACAAATGGCGATTTTATTTTAAGATTTTTTAATTGATTTTTCTTTTTTTGCTTTTTTGCATCAAACATACGAGAATCAGCGAGTTTTATTAATTCATCCTGTAAAATCTTATCCCCTGCCTTAAACTCAGCAAGTCCGAAACTAAAATCAATAGGTATTCCGCAAATTTTTTCTTCAGTATTTAATTTATGGCATATATTTTCAAAGATGTGATAAGAGTCTTTCATTCCAGATTGTCTGAGAATTACTAAAAATTCGTCACCTCCCATGCGAAAAATATAATCTGATGAGCGAATATTATTCTTGATGGAGTTCACAACAGTATTGATTAATTTATCACCTTCGTCATGTCCATAAGTGTCATTTATGGTTTTTAAATTATCGACATCAATATAACAAACACTAAATAATGTTTTTTCTCGGTTAGCAGCAGAAATTTGTTTTGATAAGATTTCATAAGCAAATCTTCTATTAAATGCGCCAGTCATTTCATCTGTTACTGAAATTTCTTCTAATTTTTTGAGCGCATTTTGTAAATGTATATGAACATTGATTCGAGCAAGTACTTCTTCTTTTATAAATGGTTTGGTTACATAATCAACACCACCAACTTGAAAGGCTTCTAATTTGCTTTGCGTGTCGGATAAACCAGTTAGAAATATAACTGGAATATTCATTGTGCTGTCTTGCATCTTCAAGTGTTTGCAAAGTTCTATACCGTCCATTGTGGGCATTACAATATCTAGCAAAATTAGATCTGGGATTTCAGTTTTTAGAAAATCTAGTGCTTCATTAGCATTTTTAGCTAAAGCAAGTTGGTATCCATTTTGTGTCAACAATTTTTCCAAGATTTTAAGTTCTACCTTGCTGTCATCCACGATTAAGATCAGTGACTCTGTATTTGTCATGTGTTTTTTACCATTACATTAGTATCACGCCTTGGGATAATCTTTGATATTATATATATTTCTAAGATCCTAATCAATTGGGCATTATTTTATCTACATAAAAGCAAAAATAATGCCAATCTTTTAATACAATATAAGGGCAACCATAAAGGATTGCCCCTACAAACCATTCTGGTAGGGATCATCCTTTATGGTTGCCCAGAAATTTACTATGGAAATTTACAAAAAATTTACTATTGAAGCGGCGCATCGTTTACCCAATGTGCCAGCTAATCACAAGTGTAATCGTTTACATGGTCATTCTTTTCAAATTACGATTCATGCTTGTGGTGAAATTGGGGCGGAAACTGGCTGGGTTGTCGATTTTGCGGACATCAAAAAAGCCTTTGCGCCATTATATGAGCAGTTGGATCATCATTATCTTAATGAAATTAATGGGTTGGAAAATCCAACCAGTGAAAATTTAGCACGTTGGATTTGGCAACGTTTAAAACCTAGATTATCTCATTTGTGTCAAATTACTATAAAAGAAACTTGTACCAGTGGTTGTATTTATCGGGGTTGAAGCTGGGGATTGTCATATTTATGTCATAATCAATTTCTAAAATCTTAGAAATGAATAGCATATCTCAAGAATCTTCTCCCGTATTATCGGCACTTAATAATCACACGACAAAGCGTCGTCGCAAATGGCGTATGTTTAAAGACAAACTCGCTCAATACAGTATGACTGTAGGCGGTATGAGCGTTATTATAGCGATTTGTTTGATTTTCTTTTATTTATTA
>JALWZX010000075.1 GCA_027002375.1 candidate division WWE3 bacterium
GGCTAAAGCCCGTGGTTTCTTATCGCCAATTACTATTGTTGACCAACTCCATCCACGCACTAAAGTGCGTGGTTTTAAGTTTGGCGATAATAAATTACCTACAATTTATGTTACCGGTGGTAAATCAGGGGCGTTGTTTTTAAATAAACTAATATATGAGATTTTTGATGATTTAATTAAAGGTTTTAATATAATATGGCAATGTGGGCCAAGTAATATCGATTATAATTATAGTTTCTTACGATCATTTATTGATGCAAAGGATAAGTCTATTAAAGATAGGGTTATATTAAAAAAATATTTTTCAGAAGAAGAAATCGGAAACGTTTTTAAAACAGCTGACATAGTTTTATCTAGAGGTGGAGCTCATACTATATATGAGTTAGCTGTATTGAAAAAGCCATCTGTGATAGTTCCGATACCATGGGCATCTAATAACGAACAATATAAGAATAGTATAATACTAAAAAGCGCTGGCATAGCTGAAGTATTAGATCAAAATAATTTAAAATCGAATGATTTGCTTAAAGTTTTAATAGATATGTTTAATGATTTAGGTAAGTATCAATTGAATGAAAATGCTAAATTTCCATTAAATGGAAGTAAATTAGTTTCGAATGAGATAATTAAGTTGATTAAAACCTAATTTATGTATAAATCTAACAACACAAGGTATACAACTTCAGAAGGTAAAAATTTACATTTTGGTAGACGAAAAAAGAATTGGTTCGTTAGGCATAAGTTTTTATTGTTTTTCGTTATCATTGCAAGCGTTTTGATTTATTTGTACAAAGACGTCATTAAAGTATCTGACGTTAATATCTATTATGATAATAGGTTGATTTCCCAAGAGAATATAAAAAGCGAAATAAATAACAAACTTTGGATTTATATCGACGATAATTATATCAATCATCTGATTGATAAATATGAACCTAAATATAAGGTTATTGCAATAAACAAAGAGTATTTAGATGGTGTGTTAAATATCTATATTGAAAAAAGGGAGCCTGAATATTTAGTTAACGCACGTAATGGTAAGTTTATTGTTGATAAAGATGGTTTTGTTATAGATAAGTTTTATGGTAGCAGTTCTGATTATGATAGTTCAAAGCTTGTTTTTATAAACTACCTAAGGCAGGAACTAAATATTAGTGATGTTATAAATTCAGGTTTGCTAAATGTAGGTTTATATTATGGTAGTGCCGGATTAGATAATGTAAATATAGAAAACGACTCAATAACCACACAAATAGAGGATGTGGTAATATATCTACCAGAAGTTAACTCATTAGAACATGCTAAAAGTAAAGTTACTTTGTTGCAAAAAATACTTCAGCAATATACGATAAAAGGTAAGAAAATCGAAAGTATAAATTTAAGGTTTTCTGATCCGCTGATTAAGTATAAAATGTAAACAACAACATGACTGACGTTTTGCTAAAGCGAGTTCGGTTACACTGAAACAACTTCATCTGATTATCTGCACAATCAGCTTTAGTTGTGAAAAGTGAAATTTATGTAGTGTAAAATCTTCGAGCGTGAAATCGGAATTTATGCTAACATTATTATATATAATATGGCTAAAGATAAAATTATTGCTGCACTAGATATAGGTTCTTCAAAAATGTCATGTGCAGTAGCGTCTGTTGATGACTCAAAAATATCCGTAATAGGTACTTATACGCATAAATCTGTTGGTGTTAAAAATGGTGTTGTAAACAGTATTGATAGAGCTGTAAATGCCATAAACGAAACTTTTAGTAAATCTGAAATGATGTCGGGGCACCCAATTTCTTTTGTTGTTTCTTCTATTAGTGGCGCACATATCGAATCACTTAATTCTAAAGGTGTTGTCGCAGTAGCAGGTTTTGAATCTGAGATTTCTCCGAGTGATGTTGTGCGTGTAAATGAAGCTGCGAGAGCAATATCGTTACCATCTTCAAGAGAAATTATAGAAGTTATACCAAGAGAATACGTTGTCGATAAACAAAGGGGCATTTACGACCCGACAGGAATGATTGGTGTTAGGTTAGAGGTAGAAGCAAACATAATTCATGGTAGTACAACTGCTCTAAGAAATTTAAGCAAGTGTATAACACAAGTAGGAGTTGACGTTGATTCTTTTATTTATTCGGGCAGAGCATCTGCTGAGGCAGTTTTAACTGATACAGAAAAAGAGTTAGGTACAATGTTAATTGATATTGGTGGTGGAACAATGGATATGATTATATATGCAGGTGGTAGACCAGCATTTTCAGCTGTAATACCAATTGGAGGTCAAGATATTACCAATGATTTGGCAATAGGATTAAGAGCGTCATTAGAAGATGCTGAGAGAATAAAAATTAAGTTGTCTAAAGAAGAGAGTTTAGCCGAGAAAAATATATTTATTGATAAAGATGGCAAAGAATCGAAAGTTCCTAAAGGAGAATTATACGTTGGTGATATGAACATTGGTATGGAAACAGTTCCAAAGAATGTCTTAAATGATATTATTTCTCGTCGTTTAGAAGAATCTTTTAAATTTGTTCAATTATATATTAAAAAAGCAGGGTACGATAAAAAATTGCCAGCTGGTATAGTTCTAACGGGCGGAACTGCGCAAATCAAAGGTATAGAAAAAATCGCTGAACATATATTTAAATTACCTGTGCGAATAGGTTACCCATCTAGGTTGGCAGGAATAGTTGACCAAATTCAATCTCCGGCTTATTCTACAACTATAGGAGTATTGAAAATAATGGCTGATTTCATGAGGTCCGACGAAAATAGGTATTTAGAAAGAAAAAGTGGTAATATAACAGGAATAGGATCAAAAGTTATTAGTTTTATTAAATCGTTTCTGCCTTAACGATAATTTATTATGGCATTTATAGAACCAATTCAAGAAATATTGGCTAGAATTAAAGTTGTTGGCGTTGGTGGTGGTGGCCAAAACGCAGTTACATCTATGGTTAAGAGAAAGAAGCTTGAAGGTGTCGAATTTATTGCAGTAAATACCGATAAACAAGCATTAGACGCTTCACCAGTTCCGATTAGGTTACAAATTGGAAAAAAACGTACTAGAGGATTAGGTTCTGGAGCGGATCCTGTAGTGGGTAGGGAAGCTGCCGAAGAATCAATTGACGAATTAAGATCAAATTTACAAGGTTCAGATATGATTTTTATTGCTGCCTGTCTTGGTGGCGGTACAGGAACAGGTGCTGCACCTATTGTTGCGGAAGTTGCACGTAAACAAGGCGCGTTAACTGTAGGGGTTGTTACTAAGCCGTTTCCATTTGAAGGTCAAAGAAGAATGAGTCAAGCTGAACAAGGTATTAGAGAGTTAAAAGAACGTGTAGATGCATTAATCGTAATTCCGAATGAAAGATTACTAGATATTGTTGATGAATCAGTACCATTAACCGACGCATTTTTAATTGCTGACGAAGTTATTGGCAATGCTGTTGAAGGTATTTCTGAATTAATTACGTCAACAGGCTTAGTAAATGTTGATTTTGCTGATGTTAAAACAATAATGACTAACGCAGGTTCTGCACTAATGGGTGTTGGATTTGCACAGGGTGAAGATAGAGCGGAAAAAGCCGCAAAAATGGCTATAGAATCACCATTGTTAGATGTTGATGTCAGTGGGTCTACAGGTGTTTTAATTAATGTTGTAGGTGATACGAGTTTAACCATGCATGAAGTTAATACGGCAGCCCGTATCGTTTCTGAGGCATCACATGAAGGTGCTAATATTATTTTTGGGGCTAATATTGATTCTAGTATAGAAGGTATAAAAGTTACAGTAATTGCCACGGGTTTTGAAACTGACTTTGCATCGTTAAGTTTGCCTGAGATTTCTTCATCAGTCGATGAAACTGTGTTAGACCAAATAGATTCAAGGTTCAGTAATAAACCTGATGATGAGCAGGGTGAGAATATTGAATCTGAGTATGAGGAAATCGATATAATTTCATCATCTGCAATGGCTTCTATGGATAAAGATTCAGACGAATTCGATATAGATAAAATGCGAAAAGAGATTGCAGTATTAGACGAAGATGAAAATGAAGACGGTGGTGATAAGATGGGCGAAGAAAAACAGGAAGATGATTTAGAAGTAGCGAAGAACGAAAAAGAAGAAAATAAAAATAAGGATAAAGAAGATAATAGCGCCGTTTATGACTTTATGAGCGCACAATCTGACTACAAGAATAGTCACACTAAAACAGACGATGATGTGTCAGGCTCTAGCGATTATTCAAATTCTGATCACGGCACTTCAGATAAAGATACAAGTCAGAAATCAGACGATGATAATGATGAAGCAAAAGGTAAACCTAGAGCATCTACGGATTTTTGGAGTTTCATTAAAAAGAAAAAGATTTAGAATGAGAAGAGAAGCTCGTGTTTACTTAACATTTGGAGTATTAGTATTTTTTCTTGTATTATCTATTTTGGTTTTAATCATAAGAGCGTATCGTGCGCAGTTGTATTTCGAACATAAACATGAAGGCGAGCCTGTCGTGACGACAGGCTCGCAATGATTCCTAAAGAATATTTTCTGTGTACTAACATATCGTTTTAAGATCGAATTTTTTAGCTTTTAGTTTATTTCACTTCACTTCACTATAAAATACATAAATGGACTTGCTAGTGCAGGTATTATAAATATATATTGCCAAGATGGTAATAGTGGTAATATAACTAATGATAATAAAATTATTGAGACTATTGATAACCATTTGACAATTTCTCTGAAAATTATTAACTCTGATGATGAATGTTTATCGTTTTCGGCTATATTATAATAAACCGATAAAAAAGGAATGCCCCTAAGTGGACCGTTTACTCTATCAGCTATATCAATTGCAAATAAAATTGCCGGTGTTTGAATAAACATTCTCGGGATATATAATAAAGAGTCTATTGCCAAACCGACTTTTAACATTTTTTTAACACCATGTTTATCTATAAACTTTCCAATGGTGACTACAGTTAATGATGATATCAATATTGATATCGATACTAATGATCCAAGCTTAGAAAAAGATTCAAGCGAAACAAATAGTAATATAGGCCACATAGTGGCGTATATAATATCTTCAATTCCATTTGCTGACATAGCTATTGCTTTTGGGCGTATTTCTTTGTTTTTTATATATTCCTTAAAGATATGCCATACATTATGTTTGCCATGCTTATGTTCTTCTACACTAACTAGAATTGGTATTGAAGATAGTGACAATAGCAAAATTCCTAAGAAAAATAACAAATTAAAACTATAAACCGCAATTATAAAGCCTCCAATAACAGGTCCAGTCATCTTTGCAATTTTAACGAGCAGAACTCTGGTAGCCACAGTGCTTCCATATTTTCCTTTTTCTTTATTGTTAGTTTTTTGAATAAATAGTGTGTGATATGGTATCCAATACAGAAGTGTTTCTAAACCTGTTAGAATTCCAGCTAAAAATATTAGATAGAAGTTTCTGTCAGCTAAACTTAGTGATAAAAGCATAATTGATTGCAAGATTGTGCTTAGAAATATTGAGTTCTTAAAAGATAAAAGCCCAAATACGGTGTTAATTAATTTTGATGAGGAAATCAAAACTGTAATACCTGTTACCAAATAATAGATAAGCACCCAACCAACTGAATTTATATGATTATCAGAATATATTATTGGTTTGTCTTGAAGAGTGTATATGTACACTGGAATAAATATGCCAACTAGTGATAGTGCGAAACCTTTTATCGTGCTAGTCGCGTATAATGCAGGGGATTCATCTAACTTAAAAAATCTTAGGTATGTGTTTGTTTTATTAAAAACAGTATGGGGCATCTTTAATATTATACATTAAATAATGCAAAGTACGCCATACGAATATTAAGTTATGCCGTGAATATGTTTAAATATTATAGTCTTCTTGACTTATTCCGGTGTTATATTAAGATTTAATCAGAAACGTTTGAGTGAAAATCAATCGCAAATAGCATTAATTGCTATACGTTAGAGAAAGAACGGTTTTGATTTGAAATAAATCATTTGATTAGTCATAACAAGACCTAGTAGAATCTCTCGGGTATGCCCGTTACAGCTGTAAATGAGATGTTTGTTAGAGACTTTGTCGTGTTTCAGATACCGATGGTTTCAACAAATAAGCAGGGTGGTACCGTCTTGATTATAAGGCCCTTGTATTTTTGCTTGTTTAATCTTTTAAATTAAGATTTGAGATGAATCAGCAAAAGTATAAGGGCTTTTTTAGTTTTAATATTAGGAAATCGCTTGTATGTTGATTAACGAGTGAATTCCACATAAAAATTAAACAATGAGTGATAAAAAAACGTTTAAACCTGTTGATTCTAAATTTGATTTAGTTTCACTAGAGAAAGATGTTTTAAATTTTTGGGATCAAAAAGAAATTTTTAAAAAAGTTGATGAGAAATATAAAAATAGTAAAGAGTGGGTTTATTACGACGGGCCAATTACTGCAAACGGAATGCCACATTATGGGCATGCGATAACATGGCTAATGAAAGATATTGTACCAAGATACCACACAATGAAGGGTGAATATGTAAGTAGAAATATAGGGTGGGATTGTCAAGGTATTTTAGTTGAATATGAAGTTGAAAAAGAACTCGGTTTTAAGCATAAACACGATATAGAAGAAATGGGTGTAGATAAGTTTAACGCATTGTGTCGCAAGTCAGTGTTAGACCATAGAAAAGATATGATTGAATATGAGACAAGACTCGGGCGTTGGATAGATCATACAGATGAATATGCCACTATGGATAAAGATTATATAGAAAGTATGTGGTGGGCTATTAGTGAGCTAAATAAAAAAGGCTTATTATATGAGGGCCATAAGGTTGTGGCGTATTCTACTAGAGCTGGTATGACTTTATCTGCTCATGAAGTTGCAGATGGTGGTTATAAAGATATTGTAGATGAAGCTGTAACACTAAAATTTAAAGTGCGAAATACTAGTAATAATGCAGATGCAAGTGCTGTAACAAATACTGAAAATACTTATATATTAGCTTGGACTACAACCCCTTGGACATTACCAGGTAACTTAATGCTTGCTATTGGTAAAAAGATCGAATATGTAAAAGTGAAATCAGGTAATGAATATTATATCTTAGCAAAAGAAGCGTTAGAAAGAGTTTTTGGTGAAGATGGTAATTATGAAATTGTAGAAGATATAAAAGTAGAAGATCTAGTTGATACAGAATATGAGCCATTATTTCCATACTATGAGAACAAACGTAGCGAAGGTGCTTTTCGTGTAATTTATGCTGACCATGTAAACACTGAAGAAGGTACTGGTGTTGTGCATTTAGCACCATATGGTGAAGACGATTTCAATATATTTTTAGAAATGGGCATGAGTTTGTTTGATTATTTGAATGATACGGGGGAATTCACAGATGAAATCCCAGATTATACCGGAATGTTTTATAAAAAAGCGAATAAACAAATTATAAAAGACTTAGAAGAGAAGGGTTTGTTATTTAAGCACGAAGAATATACACATAGTATGCCTATGTGTTACAGAACCAAAACCCCGTTGATATATAAGCCAATCCAAAGTTGGTATGTTGCGATAAATAAAATAAAGCCCGAATTAGTTCGTGAAGCAGAAACTATAAATTGGGTTCCAGAAAGAATGAAAAAGAGATTCTTAAGGTGGATAGAAGGTGCTAGAGATTGGTCATTAAGTAGAAGAAGATTTTGGGGAACTCCAATGCCAATTTGGGTTAATGATAAAACTGGTGAAAAAGTGTTTGTGAGTTCCTTTAAAGAATTAGAAAAATTAAGTGGTCAAAAATTACCTGAAGATTTTGACCCACATAAGCCATTTGTAGATGATATAACATGGCAAGGTAAAGATGGTGGAACATTTAGAAGATTGCCTGAAGTAATAGATGTTTGGTTTGATAGTGGGTCCATGCCGTTTGCTAGATATCATTACCCATTTGAAAATCAGGAATTATTTGAAAAGAGATTTCCAGCAGAGTATATAAGTGAATCCGATGATCAGATAAGATTATGGTTTTATACAATGTTTATTCTTGGTGTGGCGCTTTTTGATAAAGCACCATTTAAGAATGTCATTGTTACGGGAATGTTGGGTGATGAGCAAGGTAAAAAGCTATCAAAAAGCGCCCACAATTACCCACCAATAGAAGAAGTTTTTGAAAAATATGGCGGTGACATGCTTAGATACTTCTTGTCTACATCACAAATTTCTCGTGGCGAATTTGCTAACTTTTCATACAGATACCTAGAAGAAACAAGAAAATCATTTTTTACAACTCTATGGAACAGTTACAGATATTTCGTTACATACGCAACATTATATAATTTTGGTAATGAAGATGTAGCTAAAAATATAGACGACTTATCAATAGAAAATGTTTTAGATAGATGGATACTGGCGAGATTTAAGCAAACAGCAAACAGAATGGATAGCTTTTTAAGTAAATACGAAGTAATGTATGGGGCAAGAGAATTAGCTCCATTTGTAGAAGATCTATCTACTTGGTATATAAGAAGATCAAGAGATCGTATCTCATCGGGTGATAAAGACGCTCTTAAGACTTTGTATTATGTATTATTGAATTTTACTAAACTAATGGCGCCTTATGTTCCACTTTTAGCAGATGGAATGTACAGAAATTTGGCTAGCATTGATGATTCAATGCCTGAATCTGTGCATATGTGTGAATTCCCAACATATAATGATTTAACAGAAGAAGAAAATAAACTGATGGGTGATATGGAAACCGTTAGAAAAATTGCATCACTTGCGAATTCCACAAGAAAACAAGCTCAAATACCTGTAAGACAACCATTATCTGAGATGATAGTAATGGGAATTACAGGTTTAGCTGATGAATATGTTCAATTATTAAAAGACGAATTAAATGTAAAAGAAGTTAAGTTTGAGAAAACGATAAATGATAGTTTGGATGATATATATGCAGTACAAGAAGAGGGCAAATTAAAGGTGGCTTTAAACACAGTTTTAACAGACGATCTGAAACTAGAGGGTAAGGCAAGAGAACTAGTTAGAGAAATTCAAAAGTTAAGAAAACAAGCAGATGTTGCATGGAATGAATATGTAGATGTTACATACCCAGATGAAAATGACTACACAAAAGTAGTTGAAAAGTTTGGTGATGAAATAAAAACAAAAACATATGTTAAAAACTTAAAAAAGGGTGAGAAATTTGAACTAAGTAGGTTGTAGATAGGCCATTATATTACAATTCATGATCTATAATAGTTATTAGCGTTTAGTAGTAGCATGAAACTTAGATTTTTAGTTAGTGCAGTATGAGAAATATAACTAAAAAAATATTAGCTTAGAGGATCTCAAAAGAGAACTAGAATCTGTAGGTGTTGACATCTCTAAATGGGGTACAGGTAAGACAAAAACACTAGCACATCTTCAAAAAGAAATTGAAAGCGGAGAATCAACTCTTATTATTACAGAAATTGGTGATTTGTTAAGACAAATTTCGGTTTCTGCAGGAGATGTTTATTGTAAATGTTCTAATGGAAAGGAATATCGATTAGAAGAGACTAAACAAATATTTAATGATGGTCGTGAAAGGCGTAGAAATTTACCTCAAGCTATCTCGGAAAAGATTAAACCTGATGAAACACCTGAAGAGACTATGCTTCGTGGCATTAATGAGGAACTTGGATTACATGGTAACGTTAAATTAACCAAAATAGGTGTCAATGATCAAACTGGATATTCTAATAGCTACCCAGGCTTATTATGGTGTAATGGACATTTTGTGTTGGTGAAACGGAAGAAAAGGTATTAATAACAAGACAAACTGATAAACTCTCCTCATTATGACCAATGTTTTAAAAAAAACTATCAATATCCGTGTCCAAGATGTT
>JALWZX010000076.1 GCA_027002375.1 candidate division WWE3 bacterium
TTTTAATCTTTATTATGTTACTATAGGTTTAAGTAAACGACAAGTATTTTTCTGAGTCACCAACAAGTAATATATGAGGTGATGCAATAAATGATAAAAGAAAAATATCGCGTCTACTTTTTAGATAGTTAAATTCCTCTTCTCCTAATACTGTGTAGTTTATTTCTCTACCCATTTCTATACTTGCTTCGCGAACAACTTCGGAAAGTGTATCAAGGTTGACTTCCCCAATAATTAATAAATCTAATTCATTTTGCGTAGATTGCCTACCTTCTATAAAAGCTGTAGACAAAACCGCCAATTTTAGCTTACCAACACGGTTTTGGTTATCTAAAATTTTTCGACCAATACCTTTTTCTTTGGCAACCATAGAGATTATTTCGTAATAAAGCGGATGATCTTTTCTAACTAGATAATAAAGACGGTTACCTCTTTTTTCTTTTTTTACTAAACCTGCTTTTACAAATCTTTTTAACTCACGTCTTACTGCATTTATTTCAGTATCAACACGTCTTGTCAATTCTCTAACATATAAATGTTTCTTGGTCTCTGAATATAGTTCAACTAATATTCTAATTCTCACTTCTGATGTTATTATGCTTTCTAAAAACATATTTTAATTTAAGTTAAGTTTATTTAGTTAAATAGCAACTAAACAAACCTACTGTTGAGCAGGTTCACTATTTGTACTTTCAGTTTTAGTGTCGGTTGTATTTTGATCAGTTGTTTCGCCATTATTGTCTGAATTATTATTATTGTTCTCTGTATCTTGATCATTACCTGTACCTTCAACTTGTAAGGTTGGCTGTTTTGGCTCATATGTAACAGGGTTACCTGTTGGTACTAATTGAATCCAAATCTGACCTCTGTTAAATTCAATCTGATTACCATCCTCATCTGTATATACATCACGATCTTCATGTGTATCTCTGTTCCATTTAGCTTTTATTACTTTACCATCTTGAAATATTAATGCGTCACCTGTACCAACTATCTTATGATACAAGTGATTCTTTTTATCACCAACAGGCTCCTCATCTGTAAATCTTATTATAACAACTTTTGCTCTTAATTCTTGATCATTTGATGCGTCTACCTGTTTTACTTTTCCTTGGTATCTTATATAGTTGTTTTGATCCTTGTCGTATTTCCAGTCTACTGCATACGCTGATGGCGTTTTCCAATAGTAATAAGAAATCATTGGGTCAATACCTATATCACCACGCTCTTCTAATGGTGCATCGTCTTTAAATTTCCATGCAACAATAGGTATGTATTTATGCCAAGATGCGTCTGGTCTAATTTCCTTTGCTAATTCTAGTGCTAGGGGAACTCTAACGAATGCCGTATGCTCTATCGGATAACCTGCCTTCACCCTTTTTTCATCTCGACCGAATGCACAAGATGGGGCATCATCTTTACATGCATAATTTCCACCGTCTAGATTAGGTAAACCTAATTCAACAATTCTATCGTATGCATCGACTTTTGGATTTGTTTCTACCTTACCATTAATTGGTGGACAGTAATTGGGGTTATCATGCGGTAACTTTTGACATGCTGGTACGTGGGCCCCACCCCAATGAAAGAAATGAGCTTTGTACCCCGATGCGAGTTCCACAAAATAATATCTAGCAGATCTTATAGATTCAACTAATTCTGGAATTTGTGAATGATAAATCGGCATAAGCCTTGTAATTCCACCTTCTGCAACGGCTTCGTACACAACATCTGCTTTAGACAAGCCATAACTTGGTCTAGCTTGCTCATGATTGTTTACCATAATTGCAACTGGTTTTTTATCTTTGAATTTCGCTGCTTCTTCATTAGAAAAGTAAACACCATTAATCGGATTTTCATAATCTTTAGAACCTGTCGGTACTGCTGCATTGCCATCTTGGGTTTCTGCTACTTTTTCATCTGGATACGGTGTTACATAATTTATATTCTTGATGTAATACTGATAAATAAGAACACCCAAAAACGCAAATAAGGACAATATTAATGGTATTAAAAGTTTTTTGTTGAATTTGCCTTCTTGATTAGAATTATTTTTGGTGGAATTCGATAGTGTTACGACTGCACTATTTGGTACATTAAGATTATTATTTTCTGTTGAATTGTCTTTTGAATTATCAGAATCTTGTTGCTTAGAATCTTCTGTATTTTCTTCTGATTTGCTTGATTTATCTGATTTATTTGTGGCTTCTGAATCTATAATTGGTTTATTAAAATCAACTGTAGAAGAAGTAGTATCGCCTGTAGTACTAGCAATAATATCTGAATTAGATGCTTTTGTATTAGTTGTCGATGTTGTGGATAACGTAGTTGCTGTTGCCGAGGCTACCGTTGCCGACTTGGCCACTGTAGTTGCTTTGGCTACCGTAGTAGAATCAATTTCATCAGCATTTACTGCTTTGACATCTTCTGCACCAATATCTGAAGAAGAGACTGCTTTAACAGAATTGTTAGAAGCTACCGAAGCTGCTAATGCGGAGTCTAGCACTACTGATTTTGCATTTTTTTCATCTGTAGTTTGATTAATTACATTAACCTCATCTTTAATATCATCATTTAACCATAAAGACGTTACTTTATCTTTACTCTCATGCGATATATTTTCGTCAGCTGGTTTAATGATAAAATTCTCTGCGGTACCGGTTGGCTCTAAATTTGTACTACTTATACTTTGTGCTTTGTCTTGAGACTGTACTTCAATATCATTATCTTTGTTTAATGCTTCTTGACTCTGTTCTGTATCATTTTGATCGTTTGTCATTTCATTTTGATTTTTTGCCTCATTAGCTTGAATATTTTCTACTATACTTTGTTCATTTTTTAAGTCATTTGAATCTTCTTTTTCATAATTATTAATATCGGCATGGGAATCTTGTGATAAAGATGCTATCTGTGTAGATGTTTCATGCGTTTTTCCTTGCGATGTTTTTGCATGTGCTACTTTACTTGTATTTTTTGTTGTAGTATTAACCTTTTTGCTTACATGGGATTTAGTGTTTTGTTTTTTTTGCTTGCTAGGCGACTTCTTTGTTGCACCTTTAGCCTTAGATTTGACAGTAGTTTTACTTGTCTTTGTCTTTTTTTCTTCTTTTGTTGAATCTTTGATGGTTGAAGTTGCCATTGGGTATATTTTATAATCAACCATAGGTAAATGTCAAAGAAGAATAAAAAGAAAACAAAAAAATATGCTCGACGTAAAAGAGAATTACTAAAAGCTCAGCAAAGTAGTGGTGTAGGCACAGCCAATTCTACAAATTCACCTCTAAATGTAGATGAAAAATTGGATCAAAAATCAAGTGTGAATTCCCAAAAAAATAAGAGTAGCAAAACTAACAAAAACTCTAATACAAATAAAACGGAAGACCTAAATGACAAGTTAATTAAAAAAGATCTTTATAAAACATTTGCATTAACTTTTGTGGCATTTTTAATAATCTTTTTGGTGTGGAAATTCGGCGGTAAATATTTGCCATAATTACTTGCTGAAAATATCATCACTAATTCATTTCGATATAGGTTTCAAGTAAATTTGTGGCAGACTGCGGTCTAAATTTTAATGCCAATTCTATATGACTTTTGTTAACTTTTTTTGATTTCTGCAAATCTGCAATAGTTTGTGCCACCTTTAAGATTTTATGATACGAACGCATAGATTCGTAACTTGTTGCCATATAACGAACTAAAAATCGTTGGGCTTCTGGCGCAATTTTTATGAGCTGTTCTACCTGTTTTGAAGATAATTTCGCATTACATTTTTGCGCATCGGGCAATGCATTGTAACGTTTCGTTTGGATCTGACGTGCAATTAAAACCGATTTTCGCATATTTTCTGTTGTAAATTTTTGATTGGGAATTTTAAGAATGTCTGAAATTTTAATGTTATTTACTATTGTGTGAATATCAATTCTATCTGCAATTGGCCCACTTAATTTTTCTTGATACCTCTTTATTTGGTTTGGTTTACAAATACAAACTTTATTCTCACTAAAAAGATTTCCGCATGGACATGGGTTAGATGCTATTAACAAAATAAAATCTGATGGGAAAGTCACTTTTTGATTTATTCTGCTAATTGTGACATCTTTGTTCTCTAACGGTTGCCTCAATGCTTCGATTAAATCTCTTGGCAATTCTGGAAATTCATCTAAAAATAAAACTCCATGTGTTGCAAGTGTAATTTCACCAGGTTTTATTGGTTTTCCCCCACCTAGAAGCGCAGGTTTACTCAATGTGTGGTGGGGTGATCGTATTGGTGGTTGTTTTTGTAATATTTTGTTTGTTGGTTCGCTTGCTACTGAGTAGATTTTTAATAGGTTTAGTTGTTGGGAAGAGGTGAGCGGCGGCAGGATTGCAGTAAAAGCTTTTGCAAGCATGGTTTTGCCTGTTCCTGGGGAGCCTGTCATTGAAACATGATGGCATCCTGCCGCCGCAATAAGAAGCGCAAGTTTTGCAGTATCTTGCCCTTTTATATCTTCAAAATTAGTTTGTTGTTTTAGTTGAGGATTTTTCAGACTAGCCCTAAGTTTTGAGGATAAAGCTTTGAATTCCTCATAATAATTATCAGAAAAATTATTTATTTTATATACACAATCTTTTAATGAACTCGTTAGAATGGTATTTAGGTTTTCTAGTATGCTTAGTTCTTTGTAATTATCTTTAGGAATTATTATGTTATATTTCGAATGAAGTTCGCTGACTATTGCAAAAGTTGAAGAAACTTTTTTAACAGTTCCATCTAAAGAAAGTTCACCCAATAACAATAATTGTTTTGTTCGATTGTACTTAACGTGGTCTGTTGCAATAAGTATGCCGATTGCAATCGGTAAATCGTATAGTGACCCTTTTTTGGTAATATCAGCCGGTGATAAATTTACAGTAATTCTGCCTGTCGGAAATTTGTAATTGCTATTTTTTATCGCCGACCTCACACGTTCTTTTGATTCTTCAACCTCGCGAGAAGCTAAACCAACTATTGTAAAACGTGGTAAAGCCTTATTGTCAATGTGAACTTCTATGTTTATTGTGATCGGCTGAATTCCAATAACTGCACCACTTAATACTTTTGCAAACGGCATAATTAAATTTTAATGGTATATAATTATAAAAATTGAAACAAAAGATTAAATATTCATTACAAACTAATAGCTAGTTTAGGTATTTCTGAACATTTGCGTTATGTTCTTCAAGTGTTTCTGAATAATGGGTAACACCATTATGGTCAGTAATATAAAACCAATATGGTGTTTCTTTGTAATAAATTACAGATTTAATTGCATCTAAACTTGGGTTACAAATTGGCGCTGGTGGTAAGCCTTTATTTAAATAAGTATTATATGGGGAATTCACAGATTTAGTATCACCAGCTTTTAGTCTTGGCCACCAATTACCTTTATGCCCTTTTGCGTATTGTACAGTTGCATCTGCTTGTAATGGCCAATCATTTTGTAATCTTTTTATTAAAATGCCTGCAACTATTGGTCTATCTTTCTTAATATTCATTTCCCTTTCAATTATTGATGCGAGTATTACAATTTGTTCTTTTGTTAAATTTCTTTTTTGAGCGTCTTTTAACATTTGATCTGTAAACTTTTTGTCAAATGTGTTTCTCATCCATGAAGCTAGTTTGTTTGCTGAATCTGTTTTTTCAATTATGTATGTATCGGGAAACATATACCCTTCTTTTGTGTATTTTGAATTGAGGAAGTTTTGAGCAAAGTCGGAATTCATGGTTGTTTCTAAATAATCTGCATATTCTTCGGTTCGCCAACCTTCTATAAATGTTAGTTTTTGCTCAAAACTTCCTTTTTGAAATTCATCTATTAATTTCGCAAAAGTTAAATCTTTAGTAGGCACTTTGTAATACCCTGCTTGAATATGCTTATCTGGGTGTTGTTTCATATAAGCATACATTATGTATTTTGATGGAATAACACCTAAATCTTCTAACTCTTGTGCTACTTCTTTTGTCGAAGTTCCTTTATCAATAGTCATTATCAAGTATTTGTCATTAACCATGGTTGGTTTCGTAACTTCATTTTGATAATAGATGTACGCAAAAATTCCCCCTAATAATGCTATGAAAAACACCGTTAAAAACACAATACTAAATATTTTCACGAGTTTTTTAGAAGATTTTGGATTTATTGAATTAACTTGATTTTTACTTGGCTCATTTACTTGTTCTTGTGCTTCGTGATTTTTCATGATTACAATACTACCAAAATGAACGATCGCGATCTATATTTTTTATTAAAAGACAAATACTGTTGGTCACAAAACGAAATTAGCGAATACCTAACACGTGCATGTGATTCTAATAGTTGCCAAACTATGTACCTAACGCCTGAAGAAAAGGCTGACATTGAACTATTAAATAAAGGTGTACCTGTAGATTATATTATTGGTTACGTGGAATTCTTAGGTTGCCACATTGATTTAAGTTACAAACCGTTAATTCCTAGAACAGAAACTGAATATTGGGTAGATGTGGAAATAAAAAACATAATTGCAAATTTAAGTACAAAATCTAATACGTTGCAATCTGGTAAATCATCATCTGAGCAAATAAAAATTTTAGACATCTTTTCGGGATCAGGTTGCATTGGAATAGCCGTGTATAAAAGATTGTCTCAAGCTGGATTTAATGTACATGTAACTTTTTCTGATATATCTGATAATGCAATTAAACAAATAAAAAAGAATGTTGAAATAAACAAGTTGCCTAAAGGTGCATATTCTATTATTAAAAGTAATATATTTGAGAATGTATCAGGGCGATTTGACTATATTTTTGCAAATCCACCATATATTGCAGAAGTCGATAAAGTTGACGAAACCACTAAACACGAACCTCAAATCGCCCTATATTCTGACGACAATGGGCTAAAAATAATAAAACAATTTTTACCTCGAGCACTTACACATCTAAATGATAATGGCAATATTTTTATGGAATTTGGGCATAATCAAAAGAAACAAATTGAGAAATACTTAAATTCTCTGAGTAGAAAAGATTTAAATATACAATATGAATTCAAAAAAGATCAATTCGGTAAAAATAGATTAATTGTAATTACAACAACGTTTAAGCAAGTTAGATATTTAACATAATTATAAATTGTCATTGGACAAATTAGGAATTGAATTCCAGATTAGACAACATTAGTCCTTTTTTTGGCAATTAATTCTTTATAATCAACAAAAACAACATCTGTGTGATTATGTTTAACTATCTCATTATAATTTAAATTAACTATAAATGCCTTTTCAGGTGAATATCTATCTATAAAACTGTATAAAGATTTTCCTATTTTTGGTTTTGTGAACTTAGAATATTTAACTTCAATAGGTATGATTTTTGAACCTAAATTTAAAACAAAATCAACTTCCGCCCCCGATTTACTTCGCCAATAATTAACCTGTGGATATTCATTTCTGTAATTTTCAATTAAAGTATTTAAAATAAAATTTTCAAACAAATGCCCACCCTCAGTGTCTAGATTTAACTGTGTAAATCTATTTAATGCAAAATTTCTCAAGCCTAAATCTATAAAATAGTAAACAGGCATTTTACTAAGTTCATTTCGTAAATTTGTAAAATACGGTGATAATTTTTTAATTATAAAAGTTTTTTCGAGATACCAAATGTATTCTTTTACAGTTTTTACATCAACTCCCAACGTGTTACTTATTTCAGAAATATTTATTTTGTTACCAATATCATTAGACAATAACGTAACCAACTTATTAAATGCCTCTGTCTTTTTTACATTTAATAAATTAACTATGTCTTTTTCTAAGTAACTAGAATATATTTCATGCATTTCTTCTCGTTTTTCATCAAGTGTTTCGGTTAATATTATTCTTGGGTACCCCCCAAAATTTAAGTATGTATTGAAGTGTTCATTTATTTTGGCGGAATTCAAGCTAATAAATTCATCTAGGTTATCTTTATATTCATAGTTAGTTTTGTAATTTAAAAATTCTATAAAAGATATAGGAAACATTTCAAAAACTCTTTTTCTTCCCGCCAAGGATTCTGATATCTTTTCTTTTAATTCAACACTTCCAGAACCTGTTAATATAAATTTATATGGCAGATTCATGTCGTAAATTCCCTTAAAAAAGAGACCTGCATTTACTTTTCGTTGAATTTCATCTATAAAAACATAGGCTTTTTGTTTTTTGAATTTTAAATTCAGATATTCTACAAATGTTGATTGGGAATTTAAAATTCTAGCATCATCTTCAATATCTAAATTTAAAAACATAGTATTTTCACCCTTTGAGTTTAGCTCATCTTGCAGTTCTTTTATTAAAGTTGTTTTTCCAACTTGTCTAGGACCTACAATTAATGTGATTTCTGACTTATTTAAATGACCTTTAATATTATTATAAATATTTCTTTTTATCTTCATACTTACATTTTAACCCGAGAAAACTGGGAGTGCAATACCTTTTTAACCGGGGAAAAGTGGGAATACAGAATGCAAAAAAACTAGCTTAATGTACAAAAAGTGCTAGTGAAACAAGAGTACGTACCTAAATCATAAGCTAAACTAATAACCAATCCAATTCACGCACTAAAGTGCGTGGTTTTAACTTTGGCGATAATAAATTAGCGGTTTGTATGTTCGAACTTAATATATTTTGGTTGCGATGCAGAACCAAAACTAACCTACTTTACAGACCTTAAATAATCTAGTATCAAATCTACACCTTCTTTTGCTGAATTTACTGTTTCAGGAAGTAGTGCACCTGCAGCTGATATGTGGCCACCGCCACCAAAGTGTTCTGCGATTTCTCTTACATTTACATTTCCTGCAGTTGATCTAAATGATATACTGTACCCACTTTTATTTGGTTTTGGCTTAACAGTAAATCCCCATTCAGCACCTGCAATTTCCGCTGTTATATTTCTAAAAATTGCCACACCTGAACCTATTTCCTCATTGGTAAAATCTTTAAGTTCCTCATTTTCTACATATGAATAAACTAAAGGTAACCAACCGTCTACATATTCTATTGTTAAATGGTTCACCAATAAAGCATATACTTTTAATGTATTTATTTTCTTCTTATCGTAATGTGATATAAATTCATTAATTTTTATATTCCCAAGCTTTATCAAATTGTCAGATGTTATTAACGTATCTTTGTATTGGTCTGTTGGCTCGATGTATCTAAACTGACCGGTGTCGCCGAGAATTCCCAATAATAATATTTCGGCTAATTCCTTTGTAATTTTTTCAGGGGAATTCTGCCAAAATAACTTATACAACAGTTCTGCTGTGCTAGAAATCTTTACATCAATGTACAAATCAGACAAATCTTCTTTTTCTATTTCATTAGTATGATGGTCAATAATTATAAATTTGTTATTAAAATCACGATTTTTACGCGGTTTCTCAACATCAGTGGTTCGAGCTATATCATTAACATCAACCATTATAACCAAATCGATTGGCTTTGTTTGATCCTGAGAATTTTCTGTGACTTCCACCAAATTAAAATTTTCAAAATAGGAATATCGCAACTCATTTTTGTAATCACCTGTGTAAACAATTCTGATTGGTTTTGTTAAGCCTAAATCATGCGTTAAATAATAATAAACGGCTAACACAGAAGATATAGAATCATCGTCTGGTGAAGTGTGAGACGTTATGAATATAGATTTTGCGTCTTTTACTAGTCGATCAAATTGGTTTTTAAGATCTTGGTAATTTGGCGTTTGGTTTTGCATTTTATTAAGTTTTTAGAAATTCAAACTGTGAATTCCACATAATAATTAAATGATTTTAGATATTGGCATTAATAATAATTCTCTTAACGGAATAAACTGTACCATAA
>JALWZX010000077.1 GCA_027002375.1 candidate division WWE3 bacterium
ACAAAAGTAACGTAAAATTTCTCTAAATTTACGTTCAGAAATGTGCGTACGATTTACATACTTGTTTTTTAGCTTCATTGCTTAGTATTCTAGCACATACTATGTGCTAAAGTACCCTAGACCCTAAATAGTACCGATATACTAATTTGTAAGTGTTAATAATTCATCAAGTTAACTGTATTATAAGTAAATTTTGTCTAAATATTCAATTTGTTCTGGTACTATACCTACTATCGCACTTAGTGGGTTCTCTGTATGGCCATCAAAATTGATTACTGGGAAGAAGTCTCTACCTGGCCTTGCAAACTTCAATATATGTTGCACATGAGTTGGCACATCTGAAATACTGGCATACGATTGTGATACTGCATAATAGTGAAGATATAAACCGAACCTATCAATTGTTCTAGCTAAAATGTCTAAATGCCACGCACCATATTCATTCAATGGTTCTTGACCTAAATCCGGGGCGTAAGTGGTTCCATTATAGGTTCCAGCATATGTACTTATTTTAATCAAATGTCTCCCACCATATGGGTAACGACCTACATCTAATACATCATCTCGGAACAAATATAATTCTAACTCGTTATTTGTCGGATTCATAGAAAGAATATCTTCTAATAAAGCAAAAATAAATAGATCATCTTCATTTTCATTAAATGTAACTTTTAGAACCTCTTGCAATACCGATCTTAAAGAAGGATCTGAAAATCTACCTAAGTAATCATAAATATCTTGAACTGTTACATTATGTTCTATAAGCGCTATAGGAGCTTTTTTATGTGCCTTTATCCAATTTTGCCAATCCTCTCTATTTTCACCGTTATACTGTTCAGTATCATACTCTTCTCTAATAGCCGTAAATGCATTAACAATGCTTCTAGGCATAATACTACTTACTTCACCTTCTTCAGCAACAGGAACAAATTCTAACCCTTCAGGATTAGCAGGTTGGCATGTTGACAATGGTGTCATTATTATAATAGGCAGTTTGAATAAATAACTATTACATTTCTATCACACAATAATGCTATGAGTCAAACATAGTATGTGCGGTGTTTAGCACATACTATACATCGTCACGCCCCAACTTTAAATTCCACTACATCACCATCTTGCATTAGGTAATCTTTACCTTCTAATCTTAACTTCCCCTGCTCTTTTGCTTTTAGTTTTGACCCTGCCAAAACGAAATCTGCATATTTTATTACTTCGGCTTTTATGAAATTCTTCTCAAAATCTGTGTGAATTATTCCTGCGCATTGCTTTGCGTTCATACCTTTTTTGAATTTCCATGCGCGGGATTCTTTTGGCCCTGTTGTTAAGAATGTTTGTAATCCTAGTGTTTCATAGCTTACTTTTATGACTTCGTTTAGTGGCGAGTCATCTAGGCCGAGTTCCCCCAAATATAATTTTCTATCTTCTTCTGATAAAACTGCGAGTTCCGCTTCAATTTTTGCCGATATATACAATTTGTCGGCCGTGTTTTCTTTTACTTTCGTGGAAATCTTTGTTTCATCTACATTGTAGAGTTTTATCATTGGCTTCATAGTTAACAAGTGAAGCGTTTTAATCTGCTCGAGTTCCTCATCACTAAATTGAACATCTTTTGCTGGTAAGGATTCTTGTAGATAATCGCGAACTTTTTCTACCGCAGATTTAAACGCTTTTTCTTCTTTTGTTTGCGGAATTTTCTTTAATTTCTTTTCTTGAGCTTGAATTGTTTCTAAATCTTTTAAAATTAACTCGGTTAAAATGATTTCATAATCTGATTTAGGATCTTTTGAGCCCTCTCTTACTACATTTTCATCTGAAAAATCGCGTAATACTACTAAAATTAAGTCGACTTCTCTTATATTTGCTAAAAATTGGTTTCCTAAACCCTCTCCTTTATGAGCACCTTCTACGATTCCTGCAATATCTACAAAAGTTATGTTTGCATATATTTTTTTTGTGGAATTCGAAAGTTCTGCTAATTTATCAACCCTCTCATCGGGAACATCAACCACACCCACATTTGGTTCTATTGTTGCAAATGGATAATTTGCACTTAATGCTTGTTGACGTTGTAGAAATGCATTGAATAATGTAGATTTACCGACGTTGGGAAGCCCGACTATACCTATTTTCATTGAGTTTATCTGAACTAATTGAATTTTCTAAACTTATTTAACCACATTTTGTATAAATTAACACTATCTGGACCATACTTTAATTCACATTCTTTAATTATTTGATCTGGTGTTTTTTCTATCCACAATTCTGGCGGATTTTTTGTGAAAGACATGTCAGAAAAAGCTATGATTTCCCCTTCTAAAAATTTAGGATACATATCTATAGGTGGTTTAAAAGGTAAATTTTCATTTATAATTTGAGACTTTGTAATTGTAGTATGTTTTTCGGCAACTTCAGCATGTTTTGGTAAACCTTCTTTTAACAACATCTCTTTACCAATTGTCATGTGCAATAAATAAGGTTCATCACCATAACAACCTATACTTGGCATGTCTGTTTGCGGAATTCCAATATCATGTAACATAGAGGCTTCTTCAATAAATTCTAATTGGGCTTGAGTTAAACCCATGTTTCGCGCGATTTTCAGTGATTTATGAGCTACAAGAGTTGAATGCACGATGTAATATTTATATGCCTTAGAATTCGGGTCTATGTATTTGTGAATTATTGATAGGTAATCTAACACAAAGTTAATTATGAGTTTGAAGCCGATTTTAGTCAATTGGGAAAATTGGAAATTACTGGTTTTGGCCAAATTGGAAGTGGCACTTCCAATTTGACCAGTTTTAGAATAGTTATTAAGCGGGCACATTCTTTTGCACTTAATAATAAGAGGACAATGCAATTATTTTTTTAATACAGAAATAGCGATTTTATTATCGCTTAATGCATCAGCAAGTTCCCTGAGACTGTTTCTATCTCCTGCTGCGGTAGATAGTATTACAGCAACTTGCTTAATATCTCTAATAACTTCTGGTAACATATCATCGGAAAAGTTACGCCCATATATAGCATTATCTTCACCATCGAAAGTTCTATTAATCTCTAAACTTTTACCGCTCTCACCCCTTATAGATACTTCGTCGTCAACAAATCTAACAGTAGAAAGCCTATGACTTTTATCGTAGACAACAGCCAACTGATACTTTCTTCTTTTTTGTTCACCTCTAGAATCTGTAATTATAATTTTTCTACTTTCTGTAGGGTTATTTCTATCTTCTGTTTTGAAGTCGTCAGACCACCTTATATATCTTTCTATAGAATCAAATGCAGAACTGAAAACATTAGTGGTAGTTTCAGAACCAATAAAGCTTTCTCCATTAGGGGTTGTAGGATTGCTAGGCGTATTATCTTGAATAACTGGAGTGGCAGTTGGCAAACTTGCAATAGTCATTGCTACTTATTAATAATAAAACACTATAATTATTATACCACAAACCTATATTCCCATTCTTTAGATTTTTCGGCGTAGTCGATGCCTATTCTTGGGGTGCGTTTTATAAACTTTTTGTTTACTTTTACACCTATATCTTCAAACCATATTGTTGAATCTGGCTCAAATACTTTTTGATTGTTTTGTTTTTTTGACAATTTAAATGCTTGTGTAACCTTCCCTGGCCCATTTAGTAAGTTTTTTTGCTGATACTTATTTAGTTCGCTAACATTTTTATTAAATCTATTTTGGGAAATCATATCGGCATTATTTATATTTAGGTATTTCTTTACTAATTTTTCGTATTGTGGTGAGCAAGAAAATGGCTTGTGACTAGATTTAGATGTAAATTCCACATAATCATCTAAATCAATTGTTGCACCACGAATTAAAACCGCTGCGGGAAAATTTTTTACATCTGTTACTATATTAAACATGTAATGTAAGCCATATGTAAGGTATATGTATGTATAACCCGCTTCGCCATACATCACTTTGTTTCTATCAGTCTTTCGATGGTTGTATGCATGGCAAGCATCATCCTCTGGCCCATGATATGCTTCGGTTTCTGTGATTATTACAGATAAAATTTGCGTCTCATTGTGGTTTTCGGAATCGTCATCAATTCTAACTCGTAAAATTTTACCAATTAGGTTTTCTGCAACCCAAAGTGTATTGTTTTCAAAGAAAGATTTTTGCAATTTTAATGAATTCTTCATGTGGAATTCAGGCCTTTCTAACAATAATTCCATCGGGCGTATCTTCTACTTCGTAACCAAGTTCTTGTATTTCGTCTCTTAGTGCATCTGCTTCTTCGAAATTTTTGTTTTCACGAGCTTTTTGTCTTAATTCAATCTTATCTTTTACTTCTTGTGGCAATTCTTCTATGGGAATTTCGTCTTTTTCTGCAGAATAATCACCTTCTGCAAATATATCAATCGCTAAAACTTCGTCGAACTCTGATAATAACAATGCCTTTTCTCTATCTAGCAAGTGTTTATCCTCTACAACTTTCCAAACGACGGCTAGAGCTTTAGGAGTATTAAAGTCGTCATTAATTGCCTCTAGGAATTCCCCGTAATATTTATTGTCTTTAATTTGATTTCGCTCGTCTTCATCAAATTCATGCTCATCTGTAACGGCTGGTCTTTCTTTTCGCAATCTAAACAATGCATTCTGAGAAGCTTCTAAACCTTGCCATGTAAAATTCATTTGCTTTCTGTAATGCGTTGTCAAAATATAGTAACGAAGCGCAATCGGGTCAAAACCGTGTTCTTTGATATCTTGCAATGTGTAAAAATTGTTCAAACTTTTACTCATTTTCTCACCGTCAACAAGCAAAAATCTGTGGTGAACCCAATATTTAACCACTTGATGGCCGGTGACGCCGAAGTTTTGGGCGATTTCGTTCGGGTGGTGAATTGATAAGTGATCTTCGCCACCTGTATGTATATCGATATGTTCACCTAAATTGCACATAGAAATCGCCGAGCATTCTATATGCCAACCAGGAAACCCGTCACCCCACGGAGAATCCCAATGCATAATGTGATTCTTATGAATTCCCTTTCTAAAAACCCATAAAGCAAAATCAGCTGGGTTTCGTTTATCAGGGTCAATCACGAGATCTTCGCGAGACCCCTTTAACTTATCGTCTAGGGACTGATTAGAAAACGGGTTGTAATTAGGAAGTTTAGATACATCAAAATACACAGCTTTATCAGCAACATAAGCATAACCGTTTTTTATAAGTTGCTCTACTAGCTCAATTTGTTGGTGAATAGATTTGTCGTCTGCGGCGCGTTGAATTACATCAGGTCTTGTAACATTTACTTCGTCAAGCGTCTCATAAAACTCTTTTTCATATTTTCTTGCTAAATCATGAATATCTATACCCTCTCTTTTTGCTCCCTTCTCAAGCTTATCTTCGCCTTCATCTGAATCAGATACCAAATGCCCAACATCTGTTACATTTTGAACATGCTCTACTTGATAACCATTAAACTGTAATACACGTTTCATAACATCGTCACCAACATACTTTCGAATATGGCCGATATGGGTGTGATAATAGACTGTTAAACCACAAGCGTACATTCCAACATGTGGTGGATTATAAGGTTCAAAAAGCTCTTTTTTGTGAGTTAATGAATTGAAAATGTAAAGTGGTGTATTAGTTTGTTTTGTTTGAGTGCTACTCGTCTTTTTATTGTTATGAGGGATGCAATCTAAAGTACCTGCACTATTTTTACTACTTTGGTTTAATGTTTTGTTTCTGGTACTCATATGTTTAATATACCAACGATGCATGTATCTCAGCAATACCTAAAAACATACATCTAAACTATTCACTTTAAACTATGTATACTGGCTAGTCTAATAGGCTTAAATACCTGTCTATGCCATCAGCAAAAACAGTAACAAAAACCAACTTTTTTTTATTGTGTTCGTTAGCTAAACGGGAAAGCTTTTTGATAGCCACTAGATTCGCCCCAGAAGATATACCCATAGATATTCCTGTATTTTTAGCGGAGGATAACATTTGATCTATAGCTTCGTGTGTAGATACAGTTACAATCTCATCAATTACAGTTTCATCAACTATCTGTGGAATAAACCCCTCACCTATACCTTGTATACCGTGGGAGTTTTTACTTTCTTTACCGCTACTTAAAACTGGAGACTCTTTTGGCTCCACAGCAACTATTTTGACTTTAGGATATACCACCTTTAGTACCTTAGCAATTCCAATCAAAGTACCACCTGTACCTATACCATGAACAAAAACATCAGGAATAATATTTGCTTTTTTCAAATCTTTTAGAATTTCCAAAGCTATACCATGCTCATGTGCTTTAATATTTTGTGAATTAGAAAATTGATCTGGCACCCATGAGTTTAAGGTTGTTTTCTTTAAATTATCTCTCTTTTTAATTGCGCCCATAGGGCCTTCTTTTGCAGGTGTAAGAACAACACTTGCACCATATAGTTTCATCAACTTAATCCGTTCTACACTTTGATTCTCTGGCATAACAGCTATCATCTTAAAGCCAAAATGTGCCGCTAATGTACTAAACGCAATACCAGTATTTCCAGTTGTTGCTTCAATAATCGTTCCATCTCGTTTAAGTAACCCTTTAGACGTAGCATCAAGTATCATACTGTATGCCATTCGAGCTTTGATACTTCCAGAGAAGTTGTAACTTTCAAGTTTAGTATAAACATTGCTATCACCATTTATACTTATGCTTACAAAAGGTGTATTACCTATATTCATAATAAGTTGGTCCGAAACGCCTGCATTTGCATAAACTGTTACAAACGCATCGTTTAATCGAACTATACATTTAAATAATCACTTTAGCTTATGGTGACATTCTAAAAGTAAAAAGTTATATGTTTATTATTTATGGAAAATTAGAATAGCAACACAAACCAAAATTAATTTTTTGGCTTGCAACAACAAGAGTTATGTGTTGTATTATTTGCATTCATATTAACATTATACATTGCACAACATAACAATCAATAACAAATTCTTGTAAAATATCTATGTATTAAAACAAATACCATGCATTGTAAATTATTGGTGCTCTAACATTAATCCGTCAGCCCAAACCAAATCGTATAATAATCGTAATCCAGGGTACCCATGCTCACTGCTATATTTACGCGCGGCTTTCATACCATCTGTATCTAATATATGCGATAAAGTTTCTAAGTGATTTACTCTTCTTTCGATACTCGTTAACTGTGCCGGCGGCATATAATTGCGATAGAACTTTTTGAAAAATTCATGTCGTTCTGGTGATACTTTCTTTAAACCACCTGGATGGAACAAGAACAACATCAATGATTCTGCAAAATCTTCTATATACTTATGTGATGGATTGTCAATCATTGCTTTTTCAACATACGCTGTAACAACTACTTCATGTGTATCTACGATTTCTTCATACTCCATTGCGTCACTGATGGGCAACGTACTGTGTATTAGATGCCCTATCTCATGTGGTAATGCACGGCGCACAATGTCCTTAGGGAAATAACCGATCGATTCTATTGCAAATGCATATATATCAATTTTTGCCTTGACCACTTGTCCAAAATTAGTTACTAAAAGTGGGACAAATTGCCCTTCATCAAGACCGCTAAGTTTTCCTTCACTATCAAGTATGGGGTTTTTTAATTTGTCAAAAATGTTAATCGTGGTTAACGGGGATAAGAACTTAGGTGGAAATAATTTCAGAATTTCTTTTACGGTAAATTCGGTTATATTAGGGTGTTCACTGTGAATCTTGATATCAGGCAGTGCGGTTACTTCACGAGAAACCATTTGATCTAACTCTGAGGATATTGGATACGCTTCAGAGATTCCTAACATAGAGACAATGTCACCAACATAATCTGAAACAGCCACAATAAATTCGATGGGTATATGCTCGTACCGAGCGACTTTTTCTAACCACTCATTTACATTATTCAGTGTTGACACATAACCTATTTCATTCAACGAATCCCTAGGTCCCATACGAAATCTTGAAATTGTTGTCACTGCATTTGCAAGATTATGTAAAGTTTCGCTAATCTCGGCTTGCATTCCCTTAATCATAATACGACTTATCTTAGAATCACTATCTATAGTAGACATATCGCGTATGTCATCGTTTTCGTTTTCATTAATAAACCCAAGTTGTGTCCAATCTTGGCTAATTTCATTAATTATGTTGTAGTGTTTTTTGAGCACCTCGAAATCATGAACATTATTAATATTGTTAAGCGCACCTAGGCAATCAGTAACCTGCTCTATTAACTTTATATTCTTGGTTGGATATGTATTATTACTATAAAAGTATGTAGCTAATTTATGCGAATTGATATTATGCAAATTACTAAATGCTACGTTCCTAATAGACTCATGAACTTGGGGTCTATATGTAGTTTCAAAAGCCAGTTGTTGTACATATTTATAGAAAACAGTCGATATCTTTGATCTAATTTCTTCAGGCAACTGCGCTAATTCGTGTAGAAAGTTGTTATTTTCTAATACAACAAATATGTCTGTAACATTTGTATATTCAGTGTCAGATAGCTTATTTAATATGCTGATGACCTCTTCTATACCGGTGATATCAATAGCACCATTTTCAATATCACGACTAACTTGATCCTCAGCGCTCATATATTCTTTCCTTAGTCGGTGATGCTCTTCGAAAATCGCATTGGGTTGTTTTAGATCAAGGGGTATACCTAATTTATCTATCAACTCGTTTTCTGATAGTGTTGCTAACCGATCACCTTGCAAATTTCCCCAGTCAACCCCTGTATTTTGTTGTATTGTAGGCACTATTGTCATTATCAATATCTAACCCTGCCCTCTAATGCATCTCTTAATGTCATTTCATCTGTAAATTCTATGTCTGCTCCAAGTGGCAACCCCTTACCTATTCTTGTAATCTTTATTTTGGAATTCTCACCGTATCTATTTTTAGCTTCTTTATTTATGTACATTGCCGTTGCCTCACCTTCTAAAGAAGTGCTGGTTGCTAAAATAATTTCTATGAATTCCGCATCATTATTATTTATTAAATTATCTATTCTTGAAAAAAGTTGATTTATGAAAATTTCGTCAGGGCCTATGCCTGCAATGGGATTTATTACACCGTGCAACACGTGATACACACCTTTGTAACTAGATTTTTCAAGGGCAATCACATCTAGTGGCGTTTCAACCACGCAAATTGTGTTGTGGTTACGATCTGAACTTGTACAAATTGCACACTCGTCATTTTCGCTAACATTGTAACAAGTCTTGCATATTTTGGTGTTATCTTTCAGGTTTTTTAAGGCATCTGAGAATCTTAAAATATCGTCTTTGGGAATTCTAAACATGTAAAAAGCTAATCGTTGAGCTGTTTTAGGGCCAATTCCAGGAAGTGATGCAAAGCTATCTATTAAATTTTGTAGTGATTTAGGTAGTTGCATATAGGTATTATAGCAAAATTCTCTCTTACTTTATAAAGTATTTATTTTACTTAGGTACATTCTAGGTCGAAGTGCCCCACCCAGCAAAATCAGCAACAACTAATTCCTTCTGCTTTTGATATCTTCTGAATTTATATTTGTTTACCTCTTCCTCCATAGCTTCTGCAGGTGTTTTCCAT